>JBHHTO010000275.1:0-2846 GCA_046753425.1 Rhodothalassiaceae bacterium
AGCCGCAGCCACGCGCAGATCCTCCGGCTCCCCCACCTTCGGCAGAAGGACGCCATCGGGCGCCACGGCCACAATGGCCGCAAGATCATCCTCGCCCCAGGGGGTCGCGCGTGCGTTCACCCGGACGACGATTTCGCGTTCCCCGAAACCGCCACCGGCAATCGCCGCGGCGACCCGCGATCGCGCCGCCGCCTTCTCGTCCGGCGCCACAGAGTCCTCAAGGTCGAAGATGATGCCATCGCAGCCGAGCGTCCGCGCCTTCTCGATCGCCCGGGCATTGCCTCCGGGGACATAGAGAAAGCTGCGCCGTGGGCGAATCGTCCCGGTCATGAGCGCGGGTCCCGTGAAAGTGGTCACGGACGCATCATGTCGGGAGGCGCATGCCTGTGCAAGCCGGCACCGGGTGCCGGCCGTGCCTTTCGTGTCTCGAAGCGGCAGCGGGAATTGGTGACCCCTACGGGACTCGAACCCGTGTTTCCGGCGTGAGAGGCCGGCGTCCTGGACCGCTAGACGAAGGGGCCGTCGCGCGAAGGTTCGGCGGCGCTCATGTAACGAGCCCGCCCTGCCAAGTCAACCGGCAAGCAACTCCCGGTGCTCCCCCCATTCACGCTGGCGTGAGCATCTTTTCATTTTACAGGTGGCCGCGAAGCGCTCACCTTTCTCCCCTTCCGGCCAGTGGTGTTCGCACGCTGTCGCCACGGAAGGCAACAACAAGGGGAGTGACATCATGAACAGATGGACCGCCGGCATCGTCGCCGGCTTTCTCGCCAGCGTCGTGCTCGGCATTCTCATGCTGCTCAAGGGCATGATGGGCCTGGCGCCGGGATTCAGCGCCATCGCGGGCAATGCCGCCGTCTTCGCCAAGATCGGCACGCCGGCGACGCCAACCTGGGGCTGGATCTGGCACTTTCTGATCGGCAGCATTGCCTGGGGACTCCTTTATGCCGCGATCCGCGACCGGCTCCCCGGCGCGAGCGAGCCCGTACGCGGCCTCGTCTTCGGACTCATTGCCTGGCTGGCGATGATGATCGCCTGGATGCCGCTCGCAGGAATGGGCCTGTTCGCCATGCCCGATCCGGGCATGATGGCGCTCGTCATGACTCTTGTGCTGCATCTCATATACGGGCTCGTTCTTGGAGCCGCCTATGCCAGGGTGGCGCCGGCGGGCGGCGCGACGGAACCGGCCGCAGAGGCCTGACACGCCCGATACGAAAAGTTAACCCGGGGGATGCCACGGTTCGCCGTGGCACCCTCGATGCGCGGACGGTGCTCAGAACCCCATCAGCGACAGCACCTCGCGGCGCGTCTTGTCGTCATCGCGGAAGACGCCGGTCATGCGGCTTGTCGTCATGACCACATCCGGGGTCTCGACGCCGCGGCAGGTCATGCAGCCGTGCGTCGCCTCGAGCACCACGGCAACGCCCTGCGGCTCGAGCACGCGCGTGATGCAGTCGCCGATTTGCGCCGTCAGCCGCTCCTGCACCTGCAGCCGGCGCGCATAGGCGTGCACGACGCGCGCGAGCTTGGAGATGCCGACGATCCGCCGGTCGGGCAGATAGGCGACATGGGCCTTGCCGATGATCGGCGCGATATGGTGCTCGCAGTGTGAAACGAAGGGAATGTCGCGCAGGAGCACGACCTCGTCATAGCCCGAGGTCTCCTCGAAAGTGCGCGAGAGATACTGGACGGGATCCTCGCCATAGCCCCGGAAATACTCGCGGAACGCCCGCACCACGCGATCCGGTGTGTCAAGCAGGCCCTCGCGCGCGGGATCGTCACCGGCCCAGCGGATGAGCTCGCGCACCGCCTCGCGCGCACGCTCCCGCGCCGCCTCGTCGCCTGTCTTCGTCTCCTGTCCGCTCACGCCATCGCTCCGCTGTGCCGTCGCTGCCGCAGTCGACCCCTCGAACGGGCGCCTTGATCGCGTGTCGAACCCCGATATCATGAACGCATCGGTTGGTTCCTGATCGCGACCCGCCGCCCTGGACCGTGCATCCTGCGGGGTGACAATAAGGACATGTCTTATGCCGCCTGTCGATAGAAAGAAGCAACAGCGGGGCTTCACGCTGATCGAGCTCCTCGTGGTGCTCGCCATCCTCGGTCTGCTTGCCGCCTTCGCGGTGCCACGGGTCCTCAAATATCTCTCGCACGCGCGGACCGAGGCGGCGGAGATACAGATTTCCAACCTGTCGTCGGCGCTTGATCTCTATCATCTCGAGACCGGCCGCTACCCCACGACCGAAGAGGGCCTGATCGCACTTTATGAGGCACCGCCCGGCATTCGTGGCTGGAACGGCCCCTATCTCGACAAGCGCGAGGGGCTGATCGATCCCTGGGGGCGGCCCTATCGCTATCGCTACCCCTCCGAGCACGGTGGCGCCTTCGATCTCTATACGCTCGGCGCTGACGATGCCCCGGGTGGCGAGGGAGAGAATCAGGACGTGACCAATTGGAGCCAGGACAACTGAGCATGGTTCGCAGGGCGGCAGGCGAGCGCGGGATCGCCCTCGTGCTCGTGCTCTGGGTCCTCGTCCTGCTGGCTCTGATGAGTGCCGCCTTTCTCGCCACGACGCGCAGCGAGGTGGCGCTCGTGCGGGCGCGCATCGACGCGGCACAGGCCGAAGCGGTCGCCGACGCCGCTGTGCACTGGGCGGCAGCGCGGATTCTTGCGGCGACCTTTGGCGAAGCCGCGGACGGGGCAACGCCCTTTGACGGCCGGGCAGAGGAGGTGGCGCTTGCCGGTGGGAGGGCACAGGTGCGGATCCAGGATGTCGGCGGCCTCGTCGATCTCAATGGCGCCGATGCCGAGCTGCTTGCCGGACTCCTCAGCGTCGCCGGCGCAGGTC
>JBHHTO010000276.1:0-2811 GCA_046753425.1 Rhodothalassiaceae bacterium
GCGCACGCCAGGGCAGGTCGCGGCCGGCGCGATCATACCAGGCGAGCAGGCGGTGGTGCGGCATGTGGCGATTCGGTCCTGAGCTGCTAGAAAGGGGCCGGACAAGACGGCCGCAGGGAGCGGATGGTGGCAAAGCGCAAGGCGGAGGTCAAACCGGCGACGGAGCGGCGCGGGCGCGCCGTCGCCCTTGCCGGGCTCGTCCCGCCCCTTGCCCGCAAGGCCTATCGCGCCCGTGGTTTCGCGCAAGCGACGGTGATCAGCCGCTGGCCCGAGATCGTCGGTCGCGCGCTTGCCGATGTGACATTGCCACTAAGGCTGCGATTCCGGCGCGGCGAGCGGACCGACGGCATGCTCGAGATCCGCATCGAATCGGCCTTCGCCGCCGAATTGCAGCACCGCGAGCCTGAGATCCTCGCGCGCATCAACGCCTTCTTCGGCTACCGTGCCGTCGCCCGGCTGCGCCTCGTGCATGGCTCGACCGCCTCACCGCCACCGCGGCCGCAGGCAGCGGCACCGTCCGTCGTGCCCGATTCGCGGAGCCGGACTGAGGCCGAAAGACTGGCAAAACCGGTTGGAGACGTTACACTGCGCGACATTCTCAAGCGCTGGGGCGCAGAAATCCTTGCCTCCGCACGCGACAAGACAGAGCGGGCCGATTCCGACTCGCCTTCACCGCCAGCCTCGGGATAGCATCAACATCTAGTGGGTAAGAGACCGATGACACACAAATCAGCCATTCTGCGCGCCGCGCCTTTTGCAGTCCTGTTTGCATTTCTGCTCGCCGCCTGTGGCGAGGGCGGCGGCGAGGCGACGTCTGATGCCACGGCGCCGGCGTCCGGTGAGACAACGGCGGGGGCGAGCGCGCCGAGCGCGCTCGGCGAACCCAGGGGATTTGCTGACAAGGTCACCCCCGGCGCGGTCAACGAAAAGGGTTATGTGCTGGGGCCCGTCGTCCTTGGCAATCCGGAGGCCCCGGTGACGGTGATCGAATACGCCTCCTACACCTGCCCGCACTGTGCCGAATTCGACGAGAATGTCGTCGCCCGCCTGAAGCCGACCTATATCGACAGCGGCCAGGTGCGTTTCGAGTTCCGCAATTTCATCCGTGACCGCTACGACCTTGCCGTCGCCGCGCTGGTGCGCTGCCAGGGGCCGGACCGCTTCTTCCCGCTGAGCGACCTCTTTTTCGCGCGCCAGCGCGAATGGCTGGCCAATGCCCGGCAACCCGAGCGCATCATCGATGACATCGCGGCCGTCGCGCGGCGCGCGGGCATCAGCCGCACCCGCTTCGACCAGTGCCTCGCCGACCGCGATCTGCAGCAGCATATCATCGAGATGACGCAAGAAGGGCAGAAGAAGTGGGACATCACGGGCACACCGACAATCATCGTCAATGGCGAGAAGCAGACCGACGTCAAGGCCTTCACCTATGACGGGCTGGTCGAGATCATCGAAGGCGAATTGTAGGAAACGGACACCGCCTTGCAGTTCACACGCCTGAGGCTGTCGGGATTCAAGTCCTTCGTCGACCCCACCGAGCTCCATATCGAGCCCGGGCTCACGGGGATCGTCGGCCCCAATGGCTGCGGCAAGTCCAACCTGGTCGAGGCCCTGCGCTGGGTGATGGGCGAGAATTCGCCCAAATCGATGCGCGGCGAGGGCATGGACGACGTCATCTTCGCCGGCACCGGCCAGCGGCCGCCGCGCAATCTCGCCGAGGTCTCGCTGCTGATCGACAATGGCGCGCGCAACGCGCCCGCCGCCTTCAATGACGAGGCGGTGATCGAGGTCACGCGGCGCATCGAACGCGAATCGGGATCGGCCTATCGCATCAATGGCCGTGACGTGCGGGCGAAGGACGTGCAACTTCTGTTCGCTGATGCCGCGACCGGCGCCCACTCGCCGGCCCTCGTGAGCCAGGGGCGGATCGCGGCCCTGATCGCCGCCAAGCCGGAAAACCGGCGCGCCATCCTCGAGGAAGCGGCGGGCATCTCCGGCCTGCACAGCCGGCGCAAGGAGGCGGAGCAGCGGCTGCGTGCCGCCGAGCGCAATCTCGAGCGCCTCGACGATGTACTGGGCCAGCTTCAGGCACAGGCGGACGGCCTCAGGCGGCAGGCCCGCCAGGCACGCCGCTATCGGGCGCTGTCGGGCCATTTGCGGCGCACCGAAGCGGGCATCCTTTACACCCGCTGGAAGGCGGCGGCCGAGGAGACGATGCGTCTCGAGGGCGCTCTGCGCGAGGCGGAAAGGCTGGTCGCCGCGGAAACCGCCGCCCAGGCGGCCCTGTCGAAGGAACAGGCCGAGCTCGCCGCCGGACTCCCCGCGCGACGGCAGGCGGAGGCCGAGGCGTCGGCGCGGGTGCAGCGTCTGGTTCTTGCCCGTGAATCCCTCGAGGCGGAGGAACGCCGGCGCAAGGAAACGCTCGAAAAGCTGGCGCAGCAGCTCAAGGAAATTGCCGCCGACGCGGAACGCGAGGCCGAGCGGCGCGACGACGCGGCGGCGGCGCTCGAGCGGCTCGCAAGCGAGCGCACGCGCCTCGAGGCCGATACCGCCCGCGAGCGGGAAGCCGAGGCGGAAGCGCGGTCCACCCTTGACGCGGCGGCCGCGGCGGCGAACGAGGCGGAAGCGGCATTCGACACGCTCAACCAGCGCCTCATCGAGGCACGCGGGCGGCGCGCCAGCCTGTCAAGCGACGAGGCCGCGATCGCGCGCCGCATGGACCGCCTGCGGCTGGACCGGGAGGACGCGGCGCGGGACCTCGCGGCCCTCGGGCAGGAGGAGCCGCAGGCACAGGCCCTGTCGGAGGCCGAG
>JBHHTO010000277.1:0-2809 GCA_046753425.1 Rhodothalassiaceae bacterium
CACCGGCACGGCCGTGTTCTCAGCCGGAAAAGCGATGCCGCCGGCGCGACGCGGCTGTCGGTGCGCCTCGACCCGGTCTCTCTTGCCCGTTTCGAGAAAGCGACCGGCTACCGGCTGTCCTGAGCCGGTCCCTCATGACGCGCGAACCAGCCGAGCACATTGGCGACCTTGGCGATGAGCTGGCTCGGGCGCGCGGCGATATCGTGATTGGCGCCCGGAATGCGCACCATCGCGGTGTCGACATGCCGCAGCCTGAGTGCGCCATAGAACTGCTCGGTCTCCGAGATCGGCGTGCGATAGTCGGCCTCGCCGGTGATCAGCAGGGTCGGCGTCTTCACGTTGCCGACGAGCGACAGTGGCGAGCGGCGCCAGTACTGCTCGTGATCCTCCCATGGCATGGCGGGGAACCAGTAGCGGGTGAAGATCGGTGCGAAATCGGCGGTGAGCGCAAAGCTCGTCCAGTTGATCACCGGCTTTTGCACCGCTGCGGCGCGGAATCGGTCGGTCTTGCCGACGATCCAGGCGGTGAGCACGCCGCCGCCCGAGCCGCCGGTGACATAGAGGTGCGCATCATCGACAAAGCCCCTGGCGATCACGGCGTCGACGATGTCCATGAGATCGTCATAGTCGTGACCGGGATAGGCGTGGTGGATGAGATTGCCGAAATCCTTGCCATAGGAGGTCGAGCCGCGCGGATTGGCATAGACGACGACATAGCCGGCGGCGGCATAGAGCTGCATCTCGGCGGCGAAACGCGGGCCATAATTGGCAAAGGGACCGCCGTGGATCTCAAGCAGCAGGGGATAGCGCTTGGCGGCATCGAATCCGGATGGCTTGAGGATCCAGCCCTCGATCGAGCGGCCGTCGACATGCGAGGTGACCCGGATCTCCTCGAGCGTGCCGAGTTGGCGTTGCGCGAGAAGGTCCTCGTTGAGCGCCGTCAGACGGCGGACCGCGCCCTTGCGGTTGACAAGTGCAAGATCACCGGGCCGCGTCGGGCTCGTCACCATGGTGGCGACACGACCGCGGGGGCCGACGGCGATCGCCCCCGAGCCATAGGGCCGGCCGATCGCGGTGCCACCGATGTCCTTCGCCAGTTCGCGCCATTTTCCGTCAAGAGTCACATGACCGAGCCGGGTGATGCCGGAATCGTCATAAAGGAAATAGAGGCTGCGGCCATCGGGTGCCCAGCGCGCCTCACGCACCGAACGATCGAGACCGGCGGTCAGCGCGCGCGGGTTGGTGCCGTCGGCGTCCATCACCGAGAGCATATTGGGCTGAAAGCCGAGATACCGGTCCTCATAGCCGAGATAGGCGATATGGCGCCCATCGGGCGAGATGACCGGCGCATTGTCCGGCCCCTTGCGGTCGGTCAGGGTGGTGATCGTGCCGCTCTCGACATCGAGGCGCTGCACGTCGCGGTCATTGAGATTGTATTCCCAGTCCGGCTTCAGGTTGGCGGCAAAGAGGAGGGCCTTGCCGTCTGGCGACCATTCGAGCGGCCCAGCATGATTGAAATTGCCCGAGGTGAGCTGACGCGGCGTCCCGCCTTCCGCCGGAAGAGTGAAAATTTGCGTGTATCCCCCAGGCACATAGCCCGCCCCGTTAATGCGATAAATAAGGTCGTCGATCAGCTTGACCGGCGGCGCCCACGCCGCGCCGCTGGGCGCCTGGGGCATCTTGCCAAGCGGCTTTTTCGCTACCGGCACGCGCATGGTGAAGGCCAGCGTCGTTCCGTCGGGCGACCAGGTGAGGTCACCCGGCGCATGGGCGACATCGGTCAGAACCGCCGTCTCGCCGCCGGCGAGCCAGCGCACATGGATCTGCGGCCGGCCGTCGACTGCGGCGACATAGGCGAGCCGCGTGCCGTCGGGCGACAGACGCGGCGCGCGCATGTCGGTGGTGTCATCGAAAAGCGGGCGGTGGCCGGTGCCATCGATGCCGATCCGCCACAAGCGGGCGCGGCGCCGGTCGTGCATGATGTCAAAACCGTTGCGCAGATAAAGGATGGTCTTGCCGTCGGGCGTGAACTGGGGGTCGTCGGCCCATTCGAGGGCGAAGACATCGAGGGGCGCGAAACGCTGCCCCTTCTCGGCGCCGTCGGCCGGGTCGGCGGCGGTCGCGCCGAGGCTCAGGAGCAGAAAAAGGCTGAAGACCAGACGGGGGGTTGTGTCGCGGCACATGGGCGTTTCCCGGCAATCCGTTGCGAAGATCACCGGCAACGCTAGAGGCAAGAGCGCGCAAACACAAACATGGCCGGTGCCAGGATCCTGGTTCGGACACGGGTAACATTGCTTTGCGACGGCTGGCCACACCTTGCGGACGGCCTGTCTTTGGTCCAAGGTCGCGCCAGATCGCGACATGACAGCGGGAGGACAAGGACATGCGACGCGCGTGGATGATGCTGCCGGCGCTTTTTCTGGCGCTCGGACTTGCGGCCTGTGAAAAGGAGTCGGTGGAAAATGCTGCACCGGCGGACGAGGCGGGACCGCTTCCGGCCGTCGACATTCCCTATACCGAATTCACGCTCGGCAATGGCTTGCGCGTCATCGTTCACGAGGACCGCAAGGCCCCCGTCGTCGCGGTCTCGGTCTGGTACCATGTGGGCTCGAAGGATGAGCCCGAGGGCAAGACGGGCTTCGCGCATCTCTTCGAGCATCTCATGTTCAACGGCTCGGAGCATCATGACGGCGAGTATTTCAAGCCGCTCGAGGAGGTCGGCGTCACCGATGTCAACGGCACGACTTGGCTCGACCGCACCAATTATTTCGAGACGGTACCGACGCCTGCGCTCGAGCGCGTGCTCGAG
>JBHHTO010000278.1:0-2789 GCA_046753425.1 Rhodothalassiaceae bacterium
CAGCAGGAGACCGGGACCTGCCGCATCATCGATCCCTGGGGCGGCGCCGCCTATGTCGAGCGCCTGACCCACGATCTGGCGGCGCGGGCGCTCACCCATATCGCCGAGGTCGAGGCCGAGGGCGGCATGGCGAAGGCGATCGAGGCCGGGATCCCGAAGCTGCGCATCGAGGAGGCGGCGGCACGAACCCAGGCATGGATCGATTCCGGTCGCCGGACGGTGGTCGGTGTCAATGCCTATCCCGCCGACGAGCCCGATGAGGTGGAGGTGCTCAAAGTCGACAATGCCGCCGTCCGTGCCGAGCAGGTCGCGAAGCTCGAGCGCCTGCGTGCCGGGCGCGACGATGCCGCGGTCGAGGCGGCACTTGCGGCGCTCAGCCGGGCCGCCGATAGTGGCGAGGGCAATCTTCTCGCCCTGGCCATCGCGGCGGCACGGGCGCAGGCGACGGTGGGCGAGATGTCGCTCGCACTCGAAAAGGTGTTCGGCCGCCATCGGGCCGATGTGCGCGCCATCGAAGGAGTGTATCTGAGGGAAATGGGCAGCGACAGCGAGCGGATTGCACAGGTTCGGCGCCGCGTCGAGGCGTTCGCCGCGCACGAGGGCCGGCGGCCGCGCATCCTCGTCGCCAAGATGGGGCAGGACGGCCATGACCGGGGCCAGAAGGTGATTGCCAGCGCCTTTGCCGATCTCGGCTTTGTCGTCGATATCGGGCCGCTGTTCCAGACCCCCGAGGAGGTCGCGAGGCAGGCGGTCGAGAACGACGTGCACATGATCGGCGCGAGCTCGCTCGCCGCTGGCCATCTGACACTCATCCCGGCGCTGCGCGACGCGCTTCGCGCGCTCGGCCGCGAGGACATCATGATCATCGCCGGCGGGGTCATCCCGCCGCAGGATCATGCAGCGCTCAGGGCCGCCGGTGCAGCGGCCATCTTCGGGCCTGGAACGGTGATCCCGGACGCCGCCGAGGCGCTCCTTGAACTGCTCGAGGCGACGCGGGAACAGGCGGCCGCGGCGGGTGTTGCCGCGGGCTCCGCTGCGGACGAAGGGAAGACATGATGATCCTTCTGGAAATCAATTACTTCGCGGCGCTTGTTGCGGCGATTATTTATCTCGGAATCGCCGCCCTGTGGTATTCGCCGCTGCTCTTCAGCCATCTCTGGCTGGAAGAAAACCGCATCACCGCGGGCGAGGTCGAGCGCGGTTCGCGCTTGCCGGCGATCGGCTATGCGGCGCTCGCCGCCTTCGTTCTTGCGATCGGCCTTGCGGTGCTGATCCGCATGGCCGATGTCACGAACGGTTTCGCCGGCGCCCTCATCGGGCTTTATCGCCGGCGCGCTCATCTCCGCTCCCGCGGCGCTGCCGGTCTATGTCTTCGAGAACAGGAGCCTCAGGCTCTTCCTCATCAATGAGGGCATGCCGGTGGTGGCTCTCGTGATCATGGGAGCGGTCATCGGCGGCTGGCGCTAGGAGGACGAATCGCCTAAAGCGGGGGCATGAGCCTTGCCCCCTTCGTTCATCTGCGTGTCCATACCGCCTATTCGCTGCTCGAGGGCGCGATCCACATCGCCGATCTGGCGGCGCGGTGCCGGGCCGAGCGCATGCCCGCGGTGGCGATGACCGACAGCGCCAATCTCTTCGGTGCCCTCGAATTCTCAGAAACCCTTGCCGCCGCGGGCATACAGCCGATCATCGGTGTCACCCTGCCCGTGGAGACGCCTTATGCCGAGCCGCTGCGGCCGGGCGGAGAAGCGCGATGCGCCCGCCCGCTCGTGCTGCTGGCGCAGAACGAGACCGGCTACCGCAATCTCATGGCGCTGGTGTCGAAGGCGCATCTTGCGAGTGAACCGCATGAAGCGCCCCATGTCACGCTCGACGATCTCGGACGGGACGCACGCAGCGAGGGGCTGATCGCGCTCAGCGGCGGTCCCGAGGGGCCGCTCGGTCATCTGCTGCGCGGCGGGCAGCACGACAAGGCGGCGGCGCTTGTCGACGATCTCGCGGCGCTCTTTCCGGGCCGGCTCTATATCGAGATCATGCGCCATGGCCTTGCCGCCGAGGGCGAAACCGAGGCCGCCTTTCTCGACATCGCCTATGCGCGTGAGCTGCCGCTCGTCGCCACCAACCAGTGCTTCTTTCCCGACGCCGACATGTACGAGGCGCATGACGCCCTTCTGTGCATCGCTGCAGGTGCCTATGTCTCGGAGAGCGAGCGTCGCCGTCTGACGCCCGAGCACCGCTTCAAGTCGGCCGCCGAGATGGAGGCGCTGTTCGCCGACCTGCCGGAGGCAGTCCTGAACACGCGGGTGGTTGCACAGCGCTGCGCCTACCGGCCCGAGCCGGTGGCGCCGATCCTGCCACGCTTTGCCACCGATATGGGCGAGAGCGAGGCCGACATGCTGCGCCGTCTGGCTGCCGAGGGGCTCGCGCGGCGACTCGAAAGCCAGGTCTATGGACGCGGTGACGACGAGCGGGATCGGCAAGAGAAGGCGGCGCCTTATCGCGAGCGCCTCGCCTACGAGCTTGACGTCATCATCCGCATGGGATTTGCCGGCTATTTCCTGATCGTGTCGGATTTCATCCGCTGGGCCAAGGATCATGACATTCCGGTGGGGCCAGGGCGCGGATCGGGGGCCGGTTCGCTGGTCGCCTGGGCGCTGCGCATCACCGAGCTTGATCCCTTGCGCTTCTCGCTGCTGTTCGAACGCTTTCTCAATCCCGAGCGCGTCTCGATGCCGGACTTCGACATCGACTTCTGTCAGGAGAAGCGCGAGCGCGTGATCCGCTATGTG
>JBHHTO010000279.1:0-2789 GCA_046753425.1 Rhodothalassiaceae bacterium
GGCCGTCGCGCGCGACCGGCGTGAAAAGCCCGGGCAGCGCGATCGAGGCGCGGACGGCCTCGAGCACCGGCCCCTCGCGCAGCCAGACCTCGCGCCCGGTCCGGAGCTCGGTCGCCACCGCGCCGAAAGCGAGCGGCAGCTCGGCGATGTCGGTGCTGCCCATATGCGCGTGCGCCACCTGCATGAGCTCCTCCCCCTTCAGGAGCCCGCCCTCGAGCAGGGAGAGGTCCATTACGGACAGGATGCCGCGCCAGGTGAGCCGACGCACCCAGTCCGCGAGATCGGCCAGTTGGTGATTGGCATAGGCGGCGCCGACGAAAGCGCCGATCGAGGCGCCGGTGACGATGCCGGGACGGATTCCGGCCTCGGCGAGCGCCTCGAGCACCCCGATATGCGCCCAGCCGCGCGCCGAACCGCTGCCGAGCGCAATGCCGATGCGCGGATCGGCCGCTGGCGTATGCCCCTTTTTCCTGCGTGCCGCTGTCGTCATCGATGGGCCCTCCGGTCCCCCGGGACGGCCGCCCGGCCATCGCGGTCCTTGTTAGCATCCCGATCAGTGCCTGCCCATCCCGCAAGACGGGAGCAGGCCGGCGCGACCGGTGCGAGGCACCCGCCGGCGGCGGGGCTTTCCGTCACGGCGACGCCGACTGGCGGGGCGTTACCGCCGCGGTGGCGGCAGCATCAGAGGATCGGCAAGGCGAACGATCTGCCGCTGATCCTCGGCATCGACGATCTCGCGGGAGGCGAGGCTGTCCCCCTCCGCGTCGACGAAGATCACCCGCGGCTTGGGGGTCAGATGATCAAGCCCCTCAAGCGCGATCTCGATGAGATCATCCCTGGGATCATAGCTGATACCGATCAGCGGAACCCACTCGGCCACCACCTGGTCGCCGAGACGCAGCGAGGCGGCCTCGGCCTGGCGCAGGCGTGAGAGGCTCCCCTCGATGGAGCGGAAGGCCCGGCGCGTCTCGTCGACGGCGGCAATCAGAATTTGAGCGCGGTTGCGAGCCATGGATTGCTAAACGCCATGTATTGAATGATCAGGGGCCGGGGAATACGATTGCTGGAACAACAACAGGGATACCCGCGATGGCCTTGGATCTGAGAAATAAAGTGCTGAGGGAGCACCCCGGGCAGAAATACACGGCAAGGCAGATTGCCGAGTGGGTCTTCGAGCGGTTTCCCGAGGAATGTCAGGCCAAGAAAAACAGCAGCAAGTTCATCACCAGTGATGCGGAGTTGGTTCAGCAGCTCGTAGCAGAGATCGGTTCACAACGCCCCCGGATTCAGAAGAAGCACCCGGAAATCAAGATCACAGCCGGCAGGCCACGCCGTTACTACTACTCGGAGAAATCGGACAGCGACGAAATCGATGATGCCGAAGCTGGTGGCGCATCGATATCCCCGGATACGCCGACCCAGAAGCTGACGGAGCACGATCTGTATCCGCTTCTGTCTCATTACCTCTGGAGCGAGTTTGGCATTTACTCGAAGCGGATCGATGAGAAACGGTCATCGAACAAACGCGGACCCAATGGTAATCGCTGGTTGTATCCCGATCTTGTCGGCATGGAAGACCTTGGTGCCGATTGGCATCGCATTGTTCGTGAGTGCGTTCAGCAGTACTCCGATAAGCGCACGAAACTCTGGTCATTGGAGGTAAAGCTGCTGGTCAACCGATCCAATGTGCGTGAATGTTTTTTCCAGACGGTTTCCAACTCATCATGGGCCAATTTCGGCTATCTCGTCGCCGCCGAGATTGGCGGTGGTGATACCCTCAAAGAGCTGCACATGCTGGCAGCGGCGCATGGCATTGGCTTGATTCAACTGGATCCAAAAAACCCGAGCGAAAGTCAGATACTCATCCCGGCCCGGGAGCGACAGGAGATTGACTGGGATTCGGCGAATCGGCTGGCAACGGAAAACAAGGACTTCCTGGAGTACATCAAACTCGTCAAACAGTTCTACCAAACCGGCGAGGCGCGCCCCGGGGACTGGAATCTCCCCAAGGGCGAATCCTGATCCTTACTCCAGCGCTCCCAACACCTACAGCCTCTGATTCTCCCGGGTGAAGGTGCCGTGCCATGAGGTCATGCCGTTTTCCGTCTGGCGCGTTATGTGCAGCGCGTATCCCGCGCAGTTCCTTTGGCGGGCGGTGGCAAAGTCGTCGGTATGGAATCCGGCCTCCCGGATCAGCGTCGGCGCCATGCTACGGACCGCGTAGATAAAGAGATCGGTCAAATGCTCCCGGGTCTTCGGGTCGATGTTGTCGGCCTGGATGTCCTCGATCTGGACGCTCTTGAATCCGTTACTCATCTGCGTTCTCCTGTCGGTATTTGTAGAGGCATGAACGCTTCAATTCCGTTGTTAATCAGGTAGTTATTCAATTATTCGGCAACTATTTCCGCAGTTCTTTCTGACTGGCCCGGGCAAGCCGGGGCAGCTTGCGCCGGACGGCGGATTCCAGGTCGAGCCGCTTGCGCAGGCGCACCGAATCGACCAGCACGGCCACGGGGATCTCCTGTCCGCGACGCAGGCGTTTCTGTCCCGTGCGCAACCGCTCGCCGCGCTTGAAGCGCGCCAGCGCCCGGTCGTTTTCCCGGATGTTCTCCGCCATCAGCGGGGTGTTGCCGTTCTTCTCGATGAAGAAGGCGTTGCCGGAGCGCATCAGCTTGTCGATCACCCGCCGGAAGGCCTTGCGGCCGATGCGCTGGTGGCGGAGAGGAAGGGATTCGAACCCTCGATGGGCTTTTGACCCATACTCCCTTAGCAGGGGAGCGCCTTCGACC
>JBHHTO010000280.1:0-2752 GCA_046753425.1 Rhodothalassiaceae bacterium
TATTTCGAAGCCGCCCTTCACGCCGCAGCGCCACTTTCCTATATCGACTATCGGGAGCTGAGCGCCGAGCGGATCGCCTTCGTGGCCGCGGAGGGACTGGGATATGTCGCTTCGGACGAGGAGATCGCGGCGATGCAAGCGCAGTTCCGCTTTCACTCGAAAGACGATGCCAACACGAGCACCTTTCGCGACGACAGCGCCGCAAAGCAGACGGCCCTGTCGTCAAAAGAACGTGAAGAGGTCGAGAGACTTTGCCTTGGCGGCCTGAAAGCGCTTGGCAGATCGCCACGAAACCTGTTTATGAAGAGAAGGGACGGAGAGACGACGAACCCTTCGCATGCCATGATGGGAACGCAGTTATGAAATCGCTCACAGCACCGAGACTTTTGTCCGTCATCATCCCGAACCACAATTACGGCGCCTTCATTGCACAGGCGATCGAAAGCGTGTTCGCGCAGGATTATGAGTCGATCGAGCTCATCGTCGTCGACGACGGCAGCACGGACAATTCGCTCGAGGTGATCTGCGAGACGGTGCGGCGGCCGAACCGGCTCACGCGCATCGAGGTCGTGGCCCTGCCGAAGAATGCGGGCAAGCTGGCGGCGATGAATGTGGGCCTCGACTATTGCGTCGGCGAATACTGCATCACGCTCGATGCCGACGACATGCTGACGCCGGGCTATGTCAGCCGCTCGATCCGCGAGCTCTTGCGCGCGCGCACCTGCAATCGCGCGATCGGGTTCGTCTATTCCGACTGCAATCTCATGGGTCCAGACGGCGAGGTCGTGGGCCACGGCAAGTCGACCGCCTTCGATCCGCGGCTGATCGAGCGTTACAGCTTCATTCCCGAGCCGGCGGTGACGCTGATGGCGGCGATGCGCGAGGCGGCACCGTTCGACGAGTCGATCCGCAAGGGCACGAAGCACCACAAATGGCGGCGCATCATCGCCAATGGCTGGCAGGGCAAGCACATCGCCGAGCCCCTCTTCTATTACCGCATGCACGGCAAGAACCTGTCGGGGATCGGCAACCGCGTGCTCGACGAGATCGCCGGCGGGCATCGTGGCGAGCGCATCCTGTCCGGCTACTGGCCGATGCAGACGCGCTGATCGCACGCCGCCGCGGCGCGCGCCTGCTTCCCCTCCTTCTCCCTGCCCGGATCCGCTTGCGGCGCGCTCGCGCCTATTCGGCCGTCATGGTGAAGACGTTGAGCTTGTTGCCGTCGAGATCGCGGAAGTAGCCGGCATAGAAGGTCGAGCCCTCGCCACCGCGAATACCCGGCGCCCCCTCGTCCTTGCCGCCGAGGGTCAGGGCGCGGGCATGAATCCGGTCGACGCGGTCCCGCGAATCGACCACCAGTGCGACCATGGTGCCATTGCCCACCGTCGCCGGCTGTCCGTCATAGGGCTTGATGACGCCGAGGCCGGGACGCTCGGGATGATTGCTCCAGGCGACGAAGCGATCTCCCTCCATCATCCGTTTTGCCCCGAGCTCGCCCAGCAGTTCGTCATAGAAGGCCGCGGCTCGTTCGAGATCGTTGGTTCCCAGTGTCACATAGCCGATCATCGTGTTCTCCCTGTGTCCTCGCCTGAGCCTAGCGGCAATCCCTGCCGGATGAAACCGGCATCGCCAACGCCTGGACATCGCTCGCCTGCACGTTCGTCGGCGACACGCCGCGTTCCACGGCGTCAACCCAGCATCTTGCCGAAGATGCGATACGTCTTGTAGATGCGGCAGCCGATCTCGTCGAGGATGTCACGCATGCCGTGATTGTCCTCGAGAATCCAGGACAGCTCGCCCCAGCGCGCCCCCTTGGCGACACAGCCCTGGCGGATCGCCTCGATGAGAAGAAGCGCCATCGCCGCACCCTGCCGCGTGTTCTGGTGCGCCTTGCGTACTCCCATGAGAGGCACGCGGAACCGCTCGGGATAGCGCGTCTTCATCCGCCAGATCAGCCTGAGCCAGCCGAAGGGCAGCAATCGCCCACCGAGATCCGCAATCAGGGCGTTGAGGTCATAGAGCGCGACCATCATGGCTGACGGCTGCCCCTGATAGCTGCAGATCTGGACACAGGTCGGATCGATGAGCGGGCGAATCTCCTGCGCCATGTGACGGGCCTCGGCGCGGGTCAGCGGCACGAAGCCCCAGTTTTCCGACCAGGCGTCGTTGAAGATGTCGATGACGGTCTCGAGCTCCTCGTCATAGCGCCGCATGTCGATCTCGTGGAGCCGGAAGCGGGGATTGCGCCGCGACGCCTCGACGAAGCGTGTGATCCGCTCCGGTGGCCCCCTGGAGAGGTCGAGCTCATAGGCAAACACGTCCTTGGCCTTGGCGTATCCCTGCGCCTCGACCAGGCGCCGGTACCAGGGACGGGCGTGCCCCATCATCAACGCCGGCGGTGTGTCGAATCCGTCGATGAGAAGGCCGATCTCGCCGTTGATCGAGAGGTTGAACGGCCCCTCGACGCGGGTACAGCCGCGCTCCGCGAGCCAGCGCTCGGCAACCTCGAACAGCGCAGCGGCCGCATCCGGATCGTCGATGCACTCGAACATGCCGAAGTGCCCGATCCGCTCGCCGCGCGCCTCCTCGACCAGCCGGTCGATTTGCGCGCTGATGCGCCCCACCGGCAGGCCATTGCGGCAGGCGGTCCAGTACTCGGCCTCGGCGTGTTCGAAATAGGGATTCCGGCGCTTGTCGAGAAGCGCCAGGCGCTCGAGCATCAGGGGCGGCACCCAGGCCGGATCGTCGCGAT
>JBHHTO010000281.1:0-2743 GCA_046753425.1 Rhodothalassiaceae bacterium
GACGACCCTGCTCGCCCAGGTCGACAGCTCGGTCGGCGGCAAGACCGGGATCAATGTCGCCCAGGGCAAGAACCTCGTCGGCGCCTTCCACCAGCCGCGGCGGGTGATCGTCGATCTCGCGACAATCGCGACCCTGCCCGAGAGGCAGCGCCGTGCCGGCTATGCCGAGATCGTCAAATACGGCCTCATCGACCGTGCCGACTTCTTCACCTGGCTCGAGACGCATGGCGCGGAGATGCTCGCCGGGGCGCCCGATGCGCTCGCCACCGCGATCGCGGAAAGCTGTCGCGCCAAGGCGACTGTCGTCGCCGCCGACGAGCGCGAGGCCGGGCAGCGGGCGCTGCTCAATCTCGGCCACAGCTTCGGCCATGCGCTCGAGGCGGCGCTGGGATATGACGGGCGGCTTCTCCATGGCGAGGCAGTGGCCATCGGCATGGTTCTCGCGGCCGACCTCTCGGTGGCGCTCGGGCACACCGACGCGGCCGAACGCGAGCGAATCGCGGCGCATCTGCGCTCTGTCGGCCTCGCCACCTCGGTCGCCGAACTCGATGCCGCGCTCGCGCCGGAGCGGCTGATGACACTTATGGCGCAGGACAAGAAGGTGCGCGACGGGCGCCTCCATTTCGTGCTCCTGCGCGGTATCGGCCGCGCATTTCTGAGCGATGACGTTCCCCGGGACCTGGTACAGGGGGTGCTCGCGCATTCCTGTGCGGGCACCGGAACAATTGCGGGTGACTGATATGCCGATGTCCTTGACCCTGACCATCTCCGCCATTTCCTTTCTCATCGCGCTTTCAGCCCTCTTTTCCGGCTCCGAGACGGCGCTGACCGCCGCCAGTCGGGCCCGCATGCACCGGCTCGCCCGCGACGGCGACCGTCGCGCCAGCCGCGTCGAACGCCTGATCCGCAACAAGGAGCGGCTGATCGGCGCCATCCTGCTCGGCAACAATCTGGTCAACATCCTGGCGAGTGCGCTCGCGACCGGCCTCTTTATCCGCCTCGTCGGCGAATCCGGTGTCGTCTATGCGACGCTCGTGATGACCGCCGTCGTTCTCGTTTTCGCTGAGGTCCTGCCGAAGACCTATGCCATCGCCGATCCCGATCGCGTGGCGCTGCGGGTCGGCCGCATGCTCGAGGTCGTGGTCTTCCTCTTTTCGCCGGTGGTTGCCCTTGTTGGCCGCATCGTGCGCATCACGCTGGCCCTGTTCGGCGTCGATCTCGCCGGGCGGGACGCCGTGCTTTCGGTCAGGGAGGAACTGCGCGGCGCCATCGATCTCGGCGCCAGCGAGGGCGCGCTGAGAAAAGCACACCGCGACATGCTGGGGTCGATCCTCGATCTCGACGAGATCACCGTCGAGGATGTGATGGTGCACCGCAAGAACATGGAGATGATCGATATCTCGCGGCCGGTTGGCGAGATCATCGACGCCGTCATCGCGAGTCCCTATACGCGCCTGCCGGTATATGACGGCGACCCCGACAATATCGTCGGCGTGATCCACGCCAAGGAGCTCTTGCGCGCGATCCGGAGCAGCGGCGATGCGGACGCGCTCGACATCCGTGCCCTCATGAGCCCGCCCTGGTTCGTGCCCGAGACGACCAGCCTGCGCGAGCAGATGAACGCCTTCCTCGCCCGGCACAGCCATTTCGCGCTTGTTGTCGACGAATATGGGACATTGCAGGGGCTGGTGACGCTCGAGGATATTCTCGAGGAGATCGTCGGCGACATCGCCGATGAATTCGACGAGAATATCGAGGGCATCAAACGCCTCGGAGACGGCTGGATTCTCGTCGACGGCACGACCAGCATGCGCGATCTCAACCGTCACTTCGACTGGTCGCTCCCCGACGAGCACGCCACCACCCTCGCCGGCCTCGTCATCTACGAGGCCGAGACGATCCCCATCGTCGGCCAGCGCTTCCGCTTTCACGGTTTCGAATTCGAGATCGCCGGCCGCCGGCGCAACCAGATCACGCAGATCAAGATGCGTCCGCTCACGCAGAAGGATGCAAGGGGGTCACCGGCGCCCTGAAGGCACGGGTGGATCTGTCCTTCACATCGGCCGCGCGGCGCGCAGGGCCGCCTCACAGGCCGCACGCGTGGCCTCGTCGAAGCAGACGAGCAGAATGCTGGAAAGGGACGTGTTCCTGCCGGGACCGATCGCCCAGCCGGTCACCGTGCGCGCCGCGACCTCGGCCGCCGCGGCGAGCGGATATCCGAAGATGCCCGTCGAGATCGCGGGAAAGGCGATCGAGCCGAGCCCGTGTTCGGCGGCGAGCGCCAGCGACAATCGGTAACAGGATGCCAGCAGTTCCGG
Organism: Rhodothalassiaceae bacterium; assembly: GCA_046753425.1. Classification (GTDB taxonomy): domain Bacteria; phylum Pseudomonadota; class Alphaproteobacteria; order Sphingomonadales; family Rhodothalassiaceae; genus J134. The sequence goes on from JBHHTO010000281.1 coordinate 2,319, forward strand.
CTCGCCCTCATCGCCGCCCCGCCACACCGGCCCGACGGTATGGATGACATGGCGGGCGGGCAGGTCGAAGCCGGGCGTGATCCGCGCCTCACCGGTCGGGCAGCCGCCGAGCGCCCGGCAGGCTTCGGCGAGTCGCGGACCGGCGGCGCGGTGAATCGCACCGCTCACCCCGCCGCCGGGCGTCAGCCGCTCGTTCGCCGCATTGACGATGGCATCGACCGCATAGCGCGTGATGTCGCCCTCATCAGCGCGAATCCGCACCATCGCCTTCTCCTGCGACGCCCCCTCTGCCCGGATCGTGCTCGGCGAACCAGCCGTCGAGATATTCGATCGTCCGCAGCATGTTCGAGGGTTTCGAGGTTGTACCGTGAAACTCGTCCTTCATCACCACGAGCCGCGTCGGCACATGGAAATACTTGAGCGCG
>JBHHTO010000282.1:0-2742 GCA_046753425.1 Rhodothalassiaceae bacterium
CAGCTTGCGGCGGTGCTCATCGAAGGCGAAGGCGAGCGTGCCTTCTGTGCCGGTGGCGACGTCGTCAGGGTCGCCCGGTCGGCGCAGGAGGGCAGCGATGACTGGTGGCGCTTCTTCTTTGACGAATACCGTATGAACAGCGCGATCGCGCATGTTCCCACGCCCTAGGTCGCCTTCATCGACGGCATCACCATGGGGGGTGGGGTCGGGGTCTCGGTGCACGGCGATTACCGCATAGCCACCGAGCGGACGCTGTTCGCCATGCCGGAGACCGGGCTCGGCCTCATTCCCGATGTCGGCGGCACCCATGTCCTGCCGCGGCTGCCCGGGGCGACCGGCATCTATCTCGCACTCAGCGGCTATCGGGCACGCGGCGCGGACTGTCTCTATCTCGGTGTGGCCACGCACTTCGTTGCCGCCGACGCCCTTGCTGCCCTGCGCGACCGGCTCGCCGCGGTGGCCGCTGACGGCTGTGGCGCGGTACGGGGGGCGCTCGATGCCGCGGCGAGCGACCCCGGCACAGCCCCGCTCGCGGCGCATCGCGAGGCGATCGACCGGCACTTCTCGCACCCCAGCGTCGAGGCGATCTGCCAGTCGCTTGCCGGCGACCCCGACGACTGGGCGCAGGAGACGCTGCGCGAGCTCGGGACCAAGTCGCCCACCTCGCTCAAGCTCAGCCTTGCGGCGCTGCGTCGCGGGGCCGAACGCGACCTCGACGAATGTCTCGCGATGGAGTACCGCATAGTCCGTCGCATCATGACCATGGACGCGGATTTCTTCGAGGGCGTGCGCGCGCTTCTCATCGACAAGGACAAGGCGCCGAAATGGAAGCCGGCGCGCCTTGCCGATGTCGATGATGCGTCGATCGAGGCGCATTTCGCCCCCCTGGGCGACGCCGAACTGCGCCTGCCCTGAGACCCGCGTTCGCGAGCAAGGAGGCATGACCATGGCGAAGATCGCATTCATCGGCCTCGGGCATATGGGCCTGCCCATGGCCCGCAATCTCCTCAAAGCGGGACACGAGGTCACCGGTTTCGACCTCAGCGAGGCGCAGATGGCCGCCTTCGCCGAATCGGGTGGTCGCACCGCCGCCTCCCTCAAGGAGGCGGTCGCCGATGCCGATATCGTCATCACCATGCTGCCGGCGGGCGCGCATGTGAAGGCGGTCTATCTCGGGCCCGACGGCGTCATCGCTCTGGCAAGACCGGGAACGTTGCTCATCGACAGCTCGACGATCGATGTCGAAACGGCACGCGAGGTCGCGGCCGAAGCGGCGAAGGCGGGACTCCTCATGGTCGACGCACCGGTTTCGGGCGGTGTGGCGGGCGCCGAGGCGGCGACGCTGACCTTCATGGTCGGCGGCCCCGACGCGGCTTTCGAGAAGGCGCGGCCGATCCTTGAGGCGATGGGCAGGAAGGTGATCCACGCCGGCGGCGCCGGCAACGGCGAGGCGGCGAAGATCTGCAACAACATGCTGCTTGCGATCTCCATGATCGGGGTCTCGGAGGCCTTTGCGCTGGCGCGCCGTCTCGGTCTCGATGACCAGAAATTCTTCGATATTGCCTCGCAGTCCTCGGGCCAGTGCTGGTCGATGACGAGCTATTGCCCGGTGCCGGGACCGGTGCCGACCTCGCCCGCGAACCGCAACTACAAGCCCGGCTTCGCCGCCGCCATGATGCTCAAGGATCTGCGGCTGGCAAAAGAGGCGGTCTCGGCGACCCAGGCGAAAACCCCGCTCGGCATGCACGCCGAAGAGATCTATGCCGAACTCGTCGACTCGGGCTTTGCCGATCTCGACTTCTCGGGCATCTTCCGTCGCCTCAATGGTGAGATTTAGCGCGAATTCGACGCAAATTCGTCGCTTGGATTAAGAATTTCTTGGCGATTGCGGGCGCATTCTGGCTGGAACTCAGGCAGATGTGGAGAGTGGAGTCATGGCCACCCGCCCCGCGCGACCGGCGCTGATTGGCGACGAGACGCCGCAGGCCCGCTTGAAGGCGCTGTTTCTCGATTGCCTTTCCCTGATCGAGCGGCTGCATCGGCGGTTGCTCGATGTCATCAAGGATCATCTCGAACGTGCCGGGCGATCCGACCTCAACCCGGTGCAGGCGCTGCTCCTCTACAATATCGGCGATGACGAGATGACCGCCGGCGAGCTCAAGACCCGTGGCTATTATCAGGGCTCGAACGTCTCCTACAATCTGAAGAAGCTGGTCGAGATGGGCTATATCGACCATCAGCAGGCCGAGCACGACCGCCGCGCGGTGTGCATTTCGCTGACCGAGAAGGGACAGGAAATCCGTGCCGTGATCGAGGACCTCTATCAGGAGCAGCTCGACGAGCTTCTCGAGGACACGCTGCTGGCAGAGGAGGACATGGTCGGCCTGCGCCGGACGCTGCGCAATCTCGAACGCTTCTGGAGCGACCGCCTGCGCTACTTCGTCTAGCGCCCCCAGCGCACCGCAACGCAAGAGACGATGCCCCTCTCGCGGGCATGCACGACGCGCTTCGAGACGGGCCTTCGGCCCTCCTCAGCGCGAACGGAGGACGGAGCGCGAACGGAGGACGGAGCGCGAACGGAGGACGGAGCGCGAACGGATATTGCTCAAGCGCCGTTCGCCCTGAGCCTGTCGAAGGGCGAAGGGTGATACGAGCGGATATCGCGGGGGCCGGATGCTCAGGCGAGCAGGCGGCGGGCGATGATCACGCGCATGATCTCGTTCGTGCCCTCGAGGATCTGGT
>JBHHTO010000283.1:0-2726 GCA_046753425.1 Rhodothalassiaceae bacterium
TCGCCCCGCGTACCCGCCGGTTCTTGATCGAGTCCGCATGCAGGGAGACGAAGAGATCCGCCTTGTGGCGGCGTGCGAAGGCCACGCGCTCGCGCAGGCCGATATAGACGTCGCGATCGCGCGTCAACAATGCATGATAGCGACCCGTGGCCTGGAGCTGTCGCGCTGCCTCGCGGGCCACTTCCAGCGTGATCTTCTTTTCCGGCACGCCGGCCACACCGGGCGCGCCGGGGTCGTTGCCGCCATGGCCGGCATCAACGACGATGATGCGGCGACCATTCAATGCGGCGCGCGGCGTCGACTGTCGCGTCGTGACAGGTTCCGGTGCGTGTGCGGCGACCTTTTCTGGCCGCCGGATGCCGGCGAGAAAGGACTCGCGCGTGACCGGCTCGAGATCGAAGACGAGACGGTAGCGATTGGGGCCTTGTGGCGGCAGCGTGAAGAAACGCTGCAGGCGACCGGGTGCCGACAGGTCGAGCACGATCCGCGAGCGCGTGTCGCTGAAGCGGCCATAGCGGAATCGCTCGACGATCCCGCGACCTTCGCCACGACCCTGGCCCTTGGTCTCGAAGCGCACGAGCGGCAGGTCGATCACCAGGCGATAGGGATCTGCGAGGGTGAAGATTTCCGGCTCGGCAGCCGTGTCAATATCGATCACGAACCGGGTCTGGGACCCGTTTTCGCCAAGACGCAAGCCTGAAACCACCGGTTCGGCGTGGCCGGGAGCCGACAGAAGCGAAATCACCCACAGGAGAAGAAGCGCGCCAATTCTCAGCCCCGGCATCGACCTTCCCGTCCTCATCGCCGCCTCTGAGACACCATCCGTCCCTCGAACTATCAACCACCTCAGGGTTAACGAATTCTCAACGCTTTGCAATCATTGCCCGGCGGGCAGCCTCGCCGCGGCCGCGATACAAATCCATTGTAACCCCCGGTAAGAGTGACTAGATTGAGGTTACAAGTTTGCCGTCGCGGCCTGGAACGTTCCTTGTCGACGACGAATCCGGCTCCAGATGCCGCGCCGTGTCCGAACCCTCCATTTGGGGTCCGCTCCGGTGGCAGATGACCCGGAGACTTGCCCGAACGGTCGGAGCTCATGGAACAAAACGCAGTCCTTGCACGGTTTGCCGCCCAGCAACTGGCGCTTTCCCGGCGCAAAGGCGGCGCGCTTTGGCCACGGACTCCGATCCACCTGAACAGCCTTTATGACCCGCGCGGCGGTGCGCCCGACGCGATGCGTTCCGGAAGACGGCACGCGCCCGCGGATGGAGACCAATTGTATGTCAACGCGTATGCTGATCGACGCGCGTCATCCCGAAGAGACGCGCGTGGCCGTGATCCGGGGCAACCGGGTCGAGGAATTCGACTATGAATCGGTTGCCAAGGAGCAGCTCAAGGGAAACATCTACCTCGCCAAGGTAACCCGTGTCGAGCCGTCGCTGCAGGCCTGTTTCGTCGAATATGGCGGCAACCGTCACGGTTTCCTCGCCTTCAGCGAAATCCATCCCGACTATTACCAGATCCCGGTTGCCGATCGTGAAGCCCTGCTGGCTGCCGAGGCCGAGGCGGCCCAGGCGGAAGCGGCCGAGGACGATGCTCCCGAAGGCGAGACGCGGCCAGGGAAGGCCGCAGACGAGGCCGGCGAGGAACCTGAGGTCGAGGAGGTCGCCGGTGAAGAGGATACCGACGAGGAGGCCTCCGAACGCCGCCGTCTGCGCTCGCTGCGCCGGCGTTACAAGATCCAGGAGGTGATCAAGCGGCGCCAGATCCTGCTCGTCCAGGTGGTCAAGGAGGAACGCGGCAGCAAGGGCGCGGCACTCACCACCTATCTGTCGCTTGCCGGGCGCTATTGCGTGCTCATGCCGAACAGCTTCAATGGCGGCGGCATCAGCCGCAAGATCGCCAGTCAGGCCGATCGCAAGAAGCTCAAGTCGGTGCTTTCCGCCCTCGACATTCCCGAGGGCATGGGCTGTATCATCCGCACCGCCGGCCTCAACCGGACGAAGGCCGAGATCAAGCGCGATTTCGACTATCTGCTGCGCCTGTGGGACGAGATTCGCGACCGCACCCTGCACTCCGTGGCGCCGGCACTCATCCATGAAGAGGCGAATCTCATCCGGCGCTCGATCCGCGATCTCTATTCGCGCGACATCGACGAGGTTCTGGTCGAGGGCGAGGAAGGCTATCGCACCGCGAAGGAGTTCATGAAGCTGCTGACGCCGAGCCACGCCAAGCGCGTCAAGCATTACAAGGGCGCGGTGCCGCTCTTTTATCGCTACAAGGTGGAGAGCCAGCTCGAGGCCATGTACTCGCCGGTCGTGCAGCTGCCGTCAGGTGGCTATCTGGTCATCGACCCGACCGAGGCGCTGGTTTCCATCGACGTCAATTCCGGACGATCGACCAAGGAGCACAATATCGAGGAAACGGCTCTCAAGACCAATCTCGAGGCGGCAGACGAGATCGCCCGGCAATTGCGCCTGCGCGATCTCGCCGGGCTGATCGTGATCGATTTCATCGACATGGAGGAGCGCGGCAACAATCGAAAGGTCGAAAAGCGGCTCAAGGAGGCATTGCGCCTCGATCGGGCCCGCATCCAGGTGGGGCGTATTTCCTCCTTCGGGTTGCTGGAGATGTCGCGCCAGCGGTTGCGTCCGAACCTTCTCGAGGCGTCGATGATGCCGTGCCCGACCTGCGGCGGTGCCGGCGTTGTGCGATCCGTCGAATCC
>JBHHTO010000284.1:0-2716 GCA_046753425.1 Rhodothalassiaceae bacterium
TGGCGGTGGCAGGTCTCGTCTCCGCTGCCCGGCCGGCACTCGCCGCCAGCGGGGATGCCGGACCGCATCTGCCCGATTTTGTCGGCCGCGCCGTCGACGCGCTGGCGGGCGCCGTCTTCTACCAGGTGACGATCCTCGGCCAGCCGGTTGAGCTCATCGTGCTGTGGATGGCGGCGCCGATGATCTTCCTCACCTTCTATTTCGGCTTCATCAATCTGCGCGGTTTCCGGCGCGCCTTCGACATCCTCCGCGGCATCTATCACGACCCCAAGGCGCCCGGCGAGGTGACCCAGTTCCAGGCCCTGTCGACGGCGCTTTCGGGTACCGTCGGGCTCGGCAATATCGCCGGCGTCGCCATCGCCATCGCGCTCGGCGGCCCGGGGGCGGCGCTGTGGATGTGGATCATCGGCTTCTTTGCCATGACGCTCAAATTCGCCGAATGCACGCTGGGTGTGAAATACCGGAAGGAGCATGCCGACGGCACCGTCTCCGGCGGGCCGATGTATTATCTCGGGCGCGGTCTCGCCGCCCGCGGCTGGCCGCGCATCGGCGCCGTGCTCGCCTGGAGCTACGCCATCTTCGCCCTGCCCTCGCTCTTGCAGATCGCGCAGGTGAACCAGTCCTACAGCCAGCTTTCGGCGGTGACCGGGATCGAGGCCCCGTGGCTCTTCGGCATTCTCCTCGCCGCCCTCGTCGCGGTGGTCATTCTCGGTGGCATCACCAAGATCGCCCGCGTCACCGTGCGTCTCGTGCCGCTCATGGCGGCGCTCTATATCGGGGCCGCACTCTTCATCCTCGGCGTCCACTGGAGCGCCATCGACGATGCGATCGCGCTCATCGTGGGCGAGGCCCTGCGGCCCGAGGCCGGCATTGGTGCCGTCGTCGGCGCCTTCGTCTGGGGCATGCGGCGCGCGGTCTACTCGACCGAGGCCGGGCTCGGCTCGGCGACCATGGCGCATGCCGCGGCGAAGACCCATGAGCCGGTCTCGGAAGGCATGGTGGCGCTCATGGAGCCCTTCATCGACACCGTCGTCATCTCGGCCATGACGGCGCTCGTCATCATCGTCACCGGCGCCTACCGGATCGACGGGCTGACCGACATCCAGATGACCTCCTATGCCTTCAATTCGGTGATCGACGGCTTCGACGTCGTGCTCGCGATCGCCGTGCTGCTCTTTGCCTATTCGACGATCATCTCCTGGGGCTATTATTCCTCGAAGGTGTGGACCTTCGTCTTCGGCTTCTCGCGCCGCAGCCAGACCATCTTCAAGATCACCTATATCGTCGCGCTCGTCCCCGGCGCCGCCTTCACCATGCGCCAGGTGTTCGACATCATGGACAGCTTCTTCTTCCTCATGGCGGTGCCCAACATCATCGGCATCTATCTCATGGCGGGCGAGATCAGGCGCGACACGCGGAGCTATCTCGCGCGGCTCAGGAGCGGCGAAATCCGGCCCGTCGCCGAGACCATGGCGGCCGCCGCGGAGTGAAGCCGGGCCAAGGAAGGAGAGCAACCGATGTCCAGACCCGTCTGCGCGATCCTTGGCGTCGGCCCCGGAAACGGCCTTGCGCTCGCACGACGCTTCGCCGCCGGCGGCTATGAGATTGCGCTGCTCTCGCGCAGCGAGGACAAGCTTGCGCATTATGCGGCCGCGATCGAGGGTGCGGCGACCTTCGCCTGCGACGCCCGCGATCCGGGTTCGGTGGAGGCCGCCTTCGCCGCCGTCGCCGAGCGCCTGGGGCCGGTCAAGGTGCTCTGCTACAATGCCGGCGCGGGGGGCTGGGCCGTTCCCGAGGAGACCACGGTCGCAGACATGGAAGCGAGCTTCCGCACCAATGCGCTGGGGCTTCTCGTCGCCGCCCAGGCGGTGCTGCCCGGCATGATCAAGACCGGTGGCGGCGCCATCATGGTGACCGGCGCCACGGCGAGCCTCAGGGGCGGACCGAAGACAACGGCCTTCGCCGCGGCCAAGGCGGCGCAGCGCTCGCTCGCACAGTCGCTCGCCCGCCACTGGGGACCCAAGGGCATTCATGTCGCGCTGTTCATCATCGACGGCGTGATTGATCTGCCGCGCACGCGCAAGATGCTGCCCGACAAGCCCGACACCTTCTTCCTCAAGCCCGACGACATCGCCGACACCGTCTTTCACGTCGCACACCAGGCGAAATCGGCCTGGACCTTCGAGCTCGATCTCCGGCCCTTCATGGAGAAATGGTGACGCGGCGGGTGCCCCGGCTCTTCAAGGCCCGTTCTGCCCAGCGCTGCGTGCCGGCGGCAACCTGGTTAAAGGCTACGGGGCCGCGCTTGCCGGTGGCGCCTAGGTGGCTTACGTGCTATAGACCAGTCTAAGACCAGTCGGAACAGGCCCATGGATCGTGTCGGATCATATGAAGCCAAGACTCGGCTTGCCGCTCTGCTCAAGCGCGTCGAGGCGGGCGAGACCATCGAGATCACGCGCAATGGTCGGCCCGTGGCCAAGCTTGTCCCTGCCGACCCCCGGCGCCAGGAAGCGACCCGCAGAGCGCTCGACCGCCTTCGCAACCTGAGGTGCCATACACGGCTCGGGCCCGCAACACGTGTTCGCGATCTGATCGAGGACGGGCGGCGGCACTGATGGCGGATTTCGTTCTCGACGCGTCAGTGGCCCTGGCCTGGCTGTTCGAGGACGAGATCGACACCTATGCGGAAGAGGTCGAGAGATGCTTGCGCGAGGGA
>JBHHTO010000285.1:0-2703 GCA_046753425.1 Rhodothalassiaceae bacterium
CATTCGGCGGCTCGCCCTTTTTCGACCGGCTGGCCGCCGGCGAGGTCCTCTACCAGCCCTTTCACTGGGACAATCCGCTGAGCCCGGCGCATCCCACGGACGCCGACCGCGCGATTGCCCGTGATATCTTCACGGCGGCGGCGGCGCATGGCTGGCCGCTCGAGATTCACGCCATCCAGCCGGAGACGATTGCCGGCGTGCTCGATGTCGCCGAGGAGGTGAACCGGACGACCCCGATCGCCGGGCTGCGCTGGTCGATCGCCCATGCCGACAATATCGGCACCGACGAGATCGCCCGCGCGAAGGCGCTCGGCATGACGCTCAAGCTGCGCAGTGTTGCCGTCGTCGGCGGGCTCGAGGCGGTCTTCAGGCGCTTCGGAGAGCGGGCCTTTCACATGCCGCCCTTCCGCTCCGTCGCGACGAGCGGCATTCCCTACGGTCTCGGCAGCGACGGCACCAAGGGCAACCAGATCAACCCCTTCGTCACGCTCTCATGGGCCGTGAGCGGAAGGATGCTCAATGGCGAGACGGTGCTGAACGAGACGCTCGGCCGCGAGGAGGCGCTCGCCGCCCACAGCCGCAACAATGCCTATCTGCTGTTCCGGGAAAAGGAACTCGGCCACATCGCGCCCGGATATCGTGCCGATCTCGTGGTCCTTGACCGCGACTATTTCACCGTCCCCGAGGAGGAGATCCGCGACATCCGGTCGCTCGCCACCATCGTCGACGGCCGCCTCATGTACGGCGCCATCGGCGACTGGCGGGCCGAATCATGAGGGGCGTGCCTCATGAGGCAGGAGCGGCTTTTGCCGGCGCCGGGGGATAGAGCCGCGCGAGCGCGGCATAGAGGATGGCGAGCACGAAGAGTGTGCCGCTGACCGCCCGCCAGATATGCGCCGGATTGTCGTGATCGATGACCGGCACGGCGACGACGGGGGCCGCGAACTGGCCGAGGAACATCGCCGTGGTCACGATACCAACGCCGACGCCGCGGCGCTTCGCCGACACCACCGCGAGAATCCAGGCGCTGTGATTGGGCACATAGAGCCCGAAACCGACCCCGGCGATGACCATGGCGATGAGCGAGGTCGCATAGTCGGTGGCGAGTGTGAGCGCATAATAGCCGGCGCTCATGGAGAGGAAGATCAGGCTGTAGACGGCCGGGTAGCTGATGCGTCCCTTGACCCGGTGATAATAGAGCGAGCTCAGTGCGCCGATCGTGTTGCCAAGGGCGATCGCGGCGCCGGTCTCGAACGGCGTCGCGTTGAATTCGGTGGTGAGATAGAAGGGTAGCTGCACCGGCGTGATGAAGAAGAAGGCCGAGGCAAGAAAGGCCGAGACGAAGACATAGGCCACTGGCAGAAGGGGCACATCCGGCGGCAGCCCCGCGGCCGCCCGGCGCACGACCGGCGCCCTGGCGGGCAGACTCTCGCCGAGTGCGAAAAGCGCGCTCGGCAAAAGGAGAAAGGCGAGAAGATAGCCGAGGAAGGGCACCTCCCAGCCGTAGTTCGCGAGCGCGCCGCCGAGCAGCATGAAAACGACCCCGCCGATCTTCATCGCCGATCCCTGCCAGCCGATGAAGCGATTGCGCTCGGGACCGGTGAAGAAGTCGCCCACCATGGCGACGGTCGCGGTCTTGATGCCGCTGATCGCGAGACCGAGCACGGCGCGGCCGAGGAAAAAGAGGAAGAAGCTGTCGGCGAAATAGCCCGACACGCCGCTGATGGCGAAGACCGCGAGCGAAAGGTTGAGCAGCGGCTTGCGCCCCCACCGGTCGCTCATCCACCCGGTGAGCGGCGCGCTGAGGATGATGAAGAGCGCCGGGATCGAGAGCATGATGAACTTGACGAGAAAATTCACATTGGGCGTGCCCGGCAGGAGGTCGATGAGCGCCAGTATCCCGCGGGCGAAGGGTTCGGTCGCTGCGCGCTCGGCAAAGACGCGGGCGATTTCCGGCATCGCCGGCGAGGCGAGCGGCGTGGCAAGAAGGGCGAGCGCCGTGGCGGCGAGAATGACGAATTTCCCGTGCGCGGTGATCTTCGGCGGCGCGGCGGTTGCGGCGGTGTCGGTCATGAGCAGTCCCGTTTCTGTGGCGCCGGATCCGGTCGGCCGCGCGCCGGTTTCTCGCAGTCAGACGAAATCCGTCGCCCAGTCATGGGTCTCGATGAGGTCCTTGAGGCGGCGCAGGAAGGCGCCCGAATAGGCACCATCAACGGCGCGATGATCGAAGGATTGCGCCAGCACGCCGACCGGGCGGATGGCGATCTCCTCACCGGCGGTCGTCTCGACCACCCAGGGCCGCTTGCGGATGCCGTCCGTAGACAGGATCGCCACCTGCGGCTGATTGATGACCGGCGCCGTCAGCATGGTGCCGAAGCTGCCATTGTTGGTCAGCGAATAGGTGCCGCCCTGAAGGTCGTCGGGAGAAAGCCGGCCCTCGCGTGCGCGACGGGCGAGATCGGCGATGCCGCGCGCCAGTTCCGTGACCGACATCGTCTGGGCATTGCGGAGCACCGGGGCGAGCAGGCCCTCGCCCTCGAGATCGACGGCGATCGAGAGATGAATCGCCCGGTGAACATGCAACGCCTCGCCGACCACCTGGGCGTTGAGGCGCGGAAAATCGGCGAGCGCGAGACATGCCGCACGGGCGATGAAGGGGAGGTAGCTGAGCCCCGCGCCATGCCGCGCGCGCCAGGCCTCCTT
>JBHHTO010000286.1:0-2676 GCA_046753425.1 Rhodothalassiaceae bacterium
TAACACACTGACATGTCTATAAAAAGCCCGTAAATTGTGCGAACCGGCTGCATTCTCGACGGCAAGCTGCCCCCATTATGTGCCAGGGCGGCACTTCCTTCACGATTTCAAAGACCTGATCGCAGTGCGAACATTCCACTCGAAAGCGACACGCTCCGGGTTCCGCGCCACCGCCGCCATTCCCGATCCCGGATCGACCCGAACGCCCTTCAGACGATCAGCGTTCCCCCAAGATCGACCGCGGGCTTCGCCCCGACATGTTCGACCCTGCGGCGCCATTTCGCGCCCAGAAAATAATAACGCAAGCTGTCATGCTCCGGATCGATGATGCGTTCGAGATCGGCCTTGAGAAAGGCCCATTGAGCCGGATCGACCTCGATTTCGAACACCGAGTACTGCACGCGCTGACCATAATCCCTGCACGCCTTGGAAACACGGCGCAAGCGTCGCGCGCCATCCCCCTCGGTGACATTCACGTCGTAAGTCACCAAGACCATCATTGGATTACCCTCATTTCCAGAACCAGGGCGGATATGCATCGAGATCGCAGCGAAGATGGCGAGCGAGAAGCTGCGCCTGGAGATAGGGAACGAGGCCCAAGGGCGCTGTCTCCCCGATGAAGTCATGCCGGCGCTCCTTACGCTTGCGCTCCTGCCACGCGTTCAGCACTGTCCTGCGCGCGTCATCGGTCAGAAAAATTGCACCACTGTCCTGGACCGCGAAATCGCGCGCACGCAATTGGCGGCGATTTAGGAGCGACAGGGCCAGCCGATCGACAAACACCGGACGCAGTTCTTCCATCAGGTCGAGCGCAAGACTCGGCCGGCCCGGCCGGTCGCGATGGAGAAAGCCGACGGCCGGATCGAGCCCGATACTTTCGGCCGCACTTCGGCAGTCATGGGTGAGAAGGGTGTACAGAAACGAGAGAAGCGCATTCACGGGATCGAGCGGCGGTCGCCGCGAGCGCCCCTTGAATCGCAACTCGGGATCGGGCGAACGAATAAGGTCATCGAACACCGCAAAATAGTGATGGGCGGCTTCGCCTTCGGCGCCGCGCAGGGCATCAACGGATGGCGGCCCCTTGCTGATACCGCGCAGAATGTCCGCCAGGCGGGCCCCGGCACTCTCGATCCGGCTTCGCTTACCGTGCTCGAGGTCCCTTCCATAGTCCCGCATCGTCCGCATGAGCACCGCACGCTGATTCGAAACTTTCCCCAATACAAGGCTGCGCACGATCTCTTCCGGGGCATCGTCCGAAACACGATACTGCGCGCGCCGCAAGAGAACGTTGCCGGATACCGGTCCTTCGACACGCGCCTCGAAGCGGCCGGAACGGCTCAGAAGCGCGATCGAAATCCCCGCTCCGGCGCAGGCACCAAGGAGTGCAGGCGACACATAGACGGGGCCGAAAAGGACAAACGAGGCCAGCATATGGAGGGGAACGCGGGCCCGCTCGGCCCCCTCGATCTCGACGACCAGATTTTCGCCGTCCTTCCGGACCGATGCCCCTTCGGAGGTGACATAGATCGTGTTGAGCAGCTTTTTCACGGGGCGACCCCGGTACCGTCGAGCAAGGAGGACAGGGTTTCATCGCGCCATCTTCTCGCGGCTTGCGCCATGACCCGCGGGCGGCAGAGATCGATCAGGGAACAGGCGCGACAGCGACGGAATTCATAGACCGCCGGGGGAGTGTGTCGCGACAGAAGGACATCGCGCAGGCGTGCGACCGTGTCCTCAGTCAGGGCCCGAAGATCGGGGTCGAACGGTACATGGACACGCCGCTTTGTCTGCCCGTAATAGAGCGCTCCCTCGGGCACGCCATGACCGGTCATCTCCTCAAGGCACAGGGCCTGGGCACAAAGCTGCACCTCGTCGGCGCGATGAAGCTTGGGCTTGCCGCGCTTGAATTCCACCGGATAAGGCGATTCCCCGTCCACCCCGGGAATGAATTCCACAAGATCGGCGACGCCGGCAATGCCGAGCCGTTTCGAGGCGATGGCAAGCGCTGTCACGCGGCGGACGCCACGGTGCTGGCGCGTGGCTGGAATACTCGACGCGAGATGCATGACATGCCCCTCGGCCGTGAAGCTGTTTTCCGCCCACATGCGCTCAAGATGAATGAGCGCCGCCTGGCGCATGCAGTAGACGGCATGCTGAAGAGCGGAGAGCGGGATGGGCTCGCCATCCCGCGCGTCGGGTTGCTGCGCCGTGCCGGACACAGGCTGCACCGCTCGCTCAGATTCGTTCGATGACCTCCACCCCGCTGGGCAAGTTGTCGCGATCAATCCGAACGGAATAGTCGGAAAACTTCCGTGCCGGCGGAAGGTTGTCGATGCGATCGTCGATCTCGTGAAACCCGCCGCCGACATTTCGGCCCACCTGCACTCGATCGAACAGTGCATGTGCAGGCGCATTGCCAAGAGCGTTGTCGTGGCGGAAGACGATCAGCTTGCGCACCGCCATCTCCCCGCGCGCAGCCGAGTGATCATGTTCGAACATGTTCTCGAGCGCCTCAAACAGCAGGTCAAGATCGGTCTCACCGAAACCCGTGCGCTCGGCCAGCTTGGCCGAGATGAAGCCGTGGGAGCGATAAAGCCCGTAGGGAACAATATGCTTGCGCCCCATGGTCCGATTGTCGCTGCGCTCATCGTCGCTGCTCCCGGCTTCGCGCTCCTT
>JBHHTO010000287.1:0-2605 GCA_046753425.1 Rhodothalassiaceae bacterium
CGCCGCGGCTGGTGGAGATCCGCTTCGAGGCGGCAGCGCAGGCACCGGCACCGCCGCCGATGCGGGTGGCCATCGCGCAGGGTTTCTGAACGACAGCGGCGGCCTGGCTTCGACAGACCGCCGCTGACCCGCTATGTTTCTTGCGGCGCGGACATCTCCGGGAACAGGATCATGGCGGACACGCTGTTCGGGCGCTTCACGATCATCGGTGCGGGACTGATGGGGACCTCGCTGGCGCTGGCACTGCGGCAGACGGGGGTGGTGACGCATGTCGAGCTCTATGATCGATCGCCCGAGGCGCTCAAGGCGGCCGCCCGCCGCCATGCGGCACATGGCTATGAACACGATCTTGCCACCGCCGTTCGCGATGCCGGGGCGATCTGCCTCGCCACGCCCGTCGGTACTTTCGCCGATCTCGTCGCCGGCATGGCGTCACATCTCGCGCCCGGTGTCGTCGTGACCGATCTCGGCTCGGTCAAGTCGGTGATGCGCCGGGCGGCGTTGCCGGATCTTCCCGGACATGCGGTGCTGGTGCCCGCGCATCCCCTGGCCGGCTCGGAGAAGGCCGGTGCCGACGCCGCCGATGCGGCGCTCTTTCACGGGGCGCTGGTCCTGCTGACGCCGGACAAGGAGGCACCGCGTGAGGCGGTGGAGCGCATCCGTGCCCTCTGGCACGCGGTCGGTGCCGAGACGCGGGAGATGCCGGCCGATGTTCATGACGCCGCGCTTGCCTGGACCAGCCATCTGCCGCAGGTCGCCGCCAGTGCGCTGGCGTCCGTTCTCGGCCAACGGGCCGATGCCTGGGGCGAATCGCTCTATGCCCTCTCGGGCCGCGGGCTCGACGACACGACGCGTCTCGCCGCCTCCGATCCCGACATGTGGGCTGATATTCTCGATGCCAACCGGGCACATGTGCACGAGGCGGTCGTAGTGCTGCGGGCGTGCCTCGACGAGCTTGCTGCGGCGCTCGCGCGCGGCGACCGGGCGCGGGCGCGCCGGCTCGTCGAATCGGGTCGGACTGCGCGCCGGCGCTATGAGGCGGGTCGCGCCCCCTGACCGGACCTTGACCCCGGGCGCCGCAATCCTTAGACGGCCATGGCGCCAGCAGGAAAGGGGGCGTCACCGCGGTGCCGCATCATCAGGAACGGAAATATCTCCCCTACAGTCCGGAGCAGATGTTCGACCTTGTCGCCGATGTCGAGCGCTACCCCGAGTTTTTGCCCTGGCTCGTGTCGGCGCGCGTCTATGGCCGGCGCCCGGACGGCTTCGATGCCGATCTGATCGTCGGCTTCAAGGTGTTCAAGGAGCGCTTCACCTCACGCGTCCGGCTCGAGCGGCCGCACCGGATCACGGTCGACTATATCCGCGGACCGCTCAAATATCTGCACAATGAATGGCTGTTTCACGCCGTCGAGGACGGCGGCTGCGCGATCGACTTCTCCGTCGATTTCGCCTTCAGGAGTGCGCTGTTCGAACGCCTTGTCGGTGCCGTCTTCACCGAGGCGGTGAGCCGCATGGTGCATGCCTTCGAGACGCGCGCCGAGGCGCTCTACGCTACCAATCAGGCGTCAACGGCACCGGGATCCTGAGTCAGGGCGTGCTGCTCCGCCGGTAGGTGCCGTCGAACCACAGACCCCATTTCTCCGCCTTGGGATCGTACTGTTCGAAGACCTGGCGCACGCTGCTCTTCTGCTCCGGCTTCGCGGTCGGCTAGACGTCCCACTCGCCGAGCCAGAAATCGAAGTCCGCGAAACCGGGGCCGATGCAGCCCTTCGGCGGAGCCTTCGCTGGCGTGTCCTGACCCATGGCCGGCAGCGGTGCTATGGCGGGTGCCAGTCCCACGGCCAGGCCGGCGGCAATGCGCTGAAGTGTCATGGATGCTCTCCCTCCCGATACGGGTTCCCCCCGGACCCGGATGCTGGAAGCGCCGGCACCGGCCGGGCAACCCGGACATTCGTTCAGAACACATCAGCGATGGTGACGCCGCCATCGGCGACGATGGTCTGGCCGGTCACGAAGCGGGCGGCGGGTGAGGCGAGGAAGACGGCGATGCCGGCGATATCCTGCGGTTCGCCGATGCGTCCGGCAGGCGTCAGGCGCTCGACGAGGGCACGGGCGCGCTCGTCCTCCCAGAGCGCCCGCGCGAAGTCGGTCCTGATGAGGCCGGGTGCGATGCAGTTGATGCGCACATTGTGGCGCGAATACTCGACCGCGAGATTGCGTGCGAGCTGGAAGTCCGCCGCCTTCGAGATCGCATAGGTGCCGAGATTGCGGCTGCCCCTCATCCCGGCGATCGACGACACGATGATCACCGCGCCGTCCTTGCGCGCGACCATTTCCGGAATCGTGGCCAGCGCCAGCTTCATATTGGCGCGCACATTGTTGGCGATGATCTTGTCGAAGGCCGCGTCGGAGACCTCGGCCATGGGCCCGTAGACGGGGTTCGAGGCGGCGTTGAGCACCAGGATGTCGATCGTCCCGAAGACTTCGCGTGCGCCCGCGATCAGGCGCTCATGCTCCGCCTCGTGCGAGATGTTGCACGGGATCACCGTCGCCACGCCGCCGGCGGCCTCGATGACCTCGGCGACCGGCGCGCAGGCTTCGG
>JBHHTO010000288.1:0-2583 GCA_046753425.1 Rhodothalassiaceae bacterium
CTTGCCCACGGCGAGCGGAAACAGGGAATCGATGGCGGCGGTATCGAACTCGTTGACGAACTGCAGCGCGCCGTCATAGCCGGACAAGGAATAGAGCCCGCGATACTGTGTCCGCTCCGAGACCAGGCGGTCGTTCCAGCGATACTGGAAGGTAGCGAGCGGGCCGGACACGTCGACGACCTCGAGCTCGTAGCTCTGCCCTCCCATCGCGATCATCGCCCGCAGACCCTCCGGCAGCGGATAGGCCGTGGCCCGCTCTTCGGCGACATGGCAGGCGGCGAGAAGAAGGGGGAGCACGAGGGCAAGAAAGGCTGGAGCCGACCGTTTCACGACAGGGTTCCCCGGATCGTTCGTTTCCTTGTAGCAGACAGGTCTTGCCGGAGAGAAGGGTACATCAGACCGGCGAGCGAATTTTCCCGGCAAATGTCAGGCGCCGCCCGGCCCGACGGAACCGCTGCCGCTGGCGGCGACAACGCCCGCCGGCCAGCGGTCAGATGACGCCGCGCGAGTGGGCACGATCGGGTGCGGGCGCGCCCCGATCCGGCTTTCCGGACCGGTATGCGCGTTCGGTGAGCGCGAGATTCTCTTTCAGCCGATCGCTGCGCGGCGCCAGCTCCAGCCCCTGCTCGAAGGCCCGGATGGCCTCCTCGTAACGCCCGAGGCGGAACAGCACGAGGCCGAGATTGTTGTATGCCATCCAGCGATTGGAACGATGGGCAATCGCCGCGCGGCAGCTTTCCGCCGCGGCATCGAACTGTTCGAGGAGATATTGTGCCGCGCACAGATTGTTGAGCGCCTTGTAAAGTTCGCGATCCGAAACACCGTATTTGAGGGCCTGCGAATAGAGCTTCGCCGCCTCCTCTGTGTTGCCGCGGACCAGCGCGCTGCCGGCCCGGTGGAGGATATCGGAGGGCTGCAGAACAACCTCGAGCTTTTGTGCAGCGGCCCCCGGCGCCCAGAGCGTCGCCACCAAAAGCAGAGCCAGCCAGCGAACAGGGTGACGTGCCCGCATTGCTTCCTATCCTTCAAGGAAACACAGATATCAGCAATAATCTTATCACAAGGCGCCGGAGCCGCAAAATTCAACCATCGTTGCCGCGCTCCGGAACGGCTCCGTCGATGCTGGCAAGTAACGGCATGCGGAGCAGATGCAGCAGCCCCAGTTCCGCCTGGTCGCGCCAGGGCGCAAGGCCGATCTCGAGCGCGACGGGACCCTTCTCAGGGCGCGCCTTGTAGGTTCCGAAAAGATAGTCCCACCAGCTCAGATTGAAGCCGAAATTGCGATTGTATTCGTCGGCACGGGTCGAATGGTGCACGATATGGAAGTCCGGCGTCACGACAAGGCGCCGCAGCACGCGATCGACGCCGGCGGGCAGCCGCAAATTGGCATGATTGAACATCGCCGTCGCGTTGAGCAGGATCTCGAACAGGATCACCGCCACCACCGGCGCGCCGAGAAAAAGCACCGCCGTCGACTTGATGAGCATCGAGAGCGCGTATTCAAAGGGGTGAAAGCGCACCCCCGACGTCGCGTCGAGCTCGAGATCGCTGTGGTGCATGCGATGGATACGCCACAGAAGCGGCAGGCAATGGAAGGCGACATGCTGGGCATAGACGACGAGGTCGAGCAGAATCACGCACAAGGCGATGGTCAACGACGGCGGCAGCGCCACGGCGTTGAACAGGCCGATCGCGTGCTCCGCGGCGAAGGTGGCGGCGGCAACGGCGGTGAACGGCCCGAGCAGACGCATCAAGGCCGTCCCGAGCACGACGAGGGCGAGATTGACGGGCCATCGTCGCGCGCGGGGAATGCGTCGCGGCCGCCGCGGCCACAGCGCCTCCGCGAGGGCGAGCAGGAGGAGGGCGCCGGCAAAGGCCAGCGACCGGACCAGGGTCTCGTGGGAAAGAAGGGCATCGCTCATGACAGTCCTTATAGGCCGCAGGACAACGCGAGGCATGCCCTTTTCGCGGCCGCGGCCGTGACAGCCGGGGCCTGTCCGGCTAGGCTCGGGCCAAATGTTCGCCGCGGCAGCCACTCCCATCTTCGCGCTCGAGAAGGCCGGCATCGTCCATGACGGTCAGCGGGCGCTCGACGGCATCGATTTCCGGCTGCATCGCGGCGAGCGGGTGGTGCTCGTCGGGCCCTCGGGGTCGGGCAAGTCGAGCCTCGTGCGGCTTCTTGTCGGCCTGCGGCGACCCGATAGCGGCCGCGTTCTTTTCGAGGGGCGTGATCTCGCCGCCCTCGATCTCGCCGCCGTGCGCCGGCGCATCGGCTATGTGATCCAGGAGGGTGGCCTCTTTCCCCACCTGACGGCGGCGGAGAATGCCGCCATCGTGGCGCGCGAGCTGCGCTGGCCCGGGGCCCGCATCGGGGCCCGCCTCGACGCGCTCGCCGGGCTCGTGCGCCTCGATCGCCGCACGCTTGCGAAATACCCCGCCGAGCTGTCGGGCGGTGAGCGCCAGCGGGTGGCGCTGATGCGTGCGCTCATGCTCGAGCCCGAACTGCTCGTCATGGACGAGCCGCTGGGCGCGCTGGATCCGATGATCCGCTACGAGCTGCAGGTCGATCTTCGCGCCATCTTC
>JBHHTO010000289.1:0-2580 GCA_046753425.1 Rhodothalassiaceae bacterium
ACGGCGCCGGGTCCGCGCGAGTGGCGCGGCCCCTAATGCGCCTCCTCGGAACGCCCCGGGCCGAAACGCTCGGCCGCAGCCTTGCGCATCGCCTTTTGCAGCTTCTCGAACGCCCGCACCTCGATCTGGCGCACCCGCTCGCGCGAAATGTTGTAGACCTTGGAGAGCTCCTCGAGCGTGCTCGGATTGTCCTTGAGGCGTCGCTCGGTCAGAATGTGGCGTTCCCGCTCGTTGAGCGATTTCATCGCCTCCTCGAGCAGCGCGCGGCGGTTTTCCATCTCCTCCTGCTCGACGACGAGCGTCTCCTGATCGGGACTGTCATCGACCAACCAGTCCTGCCACTCGCCGTCGCCGTCGATGCGCATCGGCGCGTTGAGCGAGTGATCGCCCCCGGCCATGCGCCGGTTCATGCTGATCACATCCTCCTCGGACACACCGAGCTGCCTGGCGATATGCTCGACCTGCTCGGGCTGCATGTCGCCCTCGTCCATGGCCTCGATCTGGCCCTTGATCCGGCGCAGGTTGAAGAACAGCTTCTTCTGGGCCGCGGTGGTGCCGATCTTCACCAGCGACCAGGAATGCAGGATGTATTCCTGGATGGCGGCGCGGATCCACCACATGGCATAGGTGGCAAGACGGAAACCCTTTTCGGGGTCGAAGCGCCGCACCGCCTGCATCATGCCGACATTGCCCTCGGCGATGAGCTCGGACACGGGCAGGCCATAGCCCCGGTACCCCATGGCGATCTTGGCCACGAGGCGCAAATGGCTGGTCACCAGCTTATGCGCGGCCTCGGTATCGCCATGCTCGACCCAGGCCTTGGCCAGCATGTATTCCTCCTCCTGATCGAGGATCGGGAACTTGCGGATCTCCTGCAGATAGCGGGTCAGACTGCCTTCCGGAGACAGGCTCGGAACCAGGCTTTTCTCGGCCATCGGCACTCTTTCGGCTTGACATGTCCGGGACCGCGGGCGGGACCGGTCCAACCGCCGTCGCGCTTTCGACGCCACTCGGGGCCGGGACGTCGAATCAGCTGTCTTGGCGGGGATGAGGGGCGTCGGCGCCGTCGCGTTCCAGAACGTCTTGCAGTTCGACCAGATCATATGGCAGCGCACTCGAGAATTGCAAGTTCTCGCCCGTCAGAGGGTGCCGGAATCCCAGCCGCGCGGCGTGCAGAGCCTGGCGCCGCAGCCCGCCGAGTGCCGCCGCCAGACCGGCATCCCGGACCCGACGCCTGCGGCCCCCATAGACCGGATCGCCGATGAGCGGGTGTCCGATATGCGCCATGTGGACGCGCACCTGGTGCGTGCGCCCGGTCTCGAGCCGGCAGCGGACCCGCGCCGCCACCGGCTCCCCCGCCGCGTCCCGGTAGCACCTTTCGGTGGCATAATGTGTCACCGCGTGCTTGCCGCCCCTCGTCACCACCGCCATCCGCTTGCGGTCGACGGGATGACGACCGATTGCACCCTCGATACGGCCCGCCGGCGGCTGCGGGCATCCATGGACGAAGGCGATATATTCGCGCCCGATGCTGTGCGCCGCGAACTGTTCGGCGAGGCCCCGATGGGCGGCGTCGGTCTTGGCGATGACAAGCAGCCCGCTCGTGTCCTTGTCGATGCGATGCACGATGCCGGGGCGGCGCACACCGCCGATCCCCGACAGGCTCTCGCCGCAATGATGGAGCAGGGCATTGACCAGCGTTCCGGCCTCGGCACCGGGCGCCGGGTGGACCACCATGCCGGGTGGCTTGTCGATGACCACCAGCGCCTCGTCCTCATGGACAATGGCGAGCGGGATGGCCTCGGCTTGCGGTATTGCGGGGGCCGCATCGGGAACCGCGACACGGACCGCGTCACCGGGTTTGACCCGGTGCGCCGGCGCCCGTATCGTCTCTCCCGCGAGGGAGACCATGCCCGCCTCGATCAGGGCCTTGACGCGCGAGCGCGAGAGCTGTGGCAGGCGGTCGGCGAGCCAGCGGTCGAGCCGACGGCCTTCCTCTTCCGCGGCAACGATGTGCTGGTAGAATTCAGTCATGACCCGATCCGGACCGGAAGCCACCGGCGAGGGCGCCTCCCATGGGCGTGCGCCCCTGCTCCATCATGTCCTTCTCGTCTCCATCCTTTTGATGGGGCTCGTCCTCATCGCCGGCCTCGGTCTCGTCATCTATGGCTTTGTCGGCACTTTGTCGACCGCGCAAGATGCCGCCGGGACAGAAGACGGCACCGTTGCGGTCGCCTATGAGCGGACAATCCGCCTGCCCGCGGGGCGCCGCGTCGTCGACAGCTTCGCGCTCGGCGACCGGCTCGTCATCCGGCTCGGCGGCGACCGGGAGGACCTCTTCCTGCTCGTCGAGCCGGACAGCGGGCGCGTCCTCGGACGCATCCGTGTCGTGGCCGCAGGCGAGTGACCGTGATCCGCCTCCCCGCATCGGTGCTCGAAGCCATCGAGGCGGCAGCCCGCCGTGCCGCGCCACGCGAGGCCTGCGGCCTTCTCGTCGGTCGGCGCCTGGCGCGGGTGGTGACGATCCTCGAAACCGTCGAGACCGCCAATCTGGCGGCCGCCGGTGCGCCGGACCGCTTC
>JBHHTO010000290.1:0-2541 GCA_046753425.1 Rhodothalassiaceae bacterium
TTCGGCGACAGCTTCAACCAGGCGCTCGACGGCCTTCTTGATCAGCTCGCGGCGACGGTCGAGATTATGCTCATGGAGTTCGCGCAGAAGGATACTTTGCACGTCACCTGCAGGGGTACGGCGAGGATTCTCGTAACCGGGAAAGCCATTTCGGATGGCCTTTTCGGGCGTGTTGGCGGGCTGCCCGGAATTCCCGTGAAGCCCGGAAGCGCGGGCATCATACCGCGGCAGTTTACGGGTGCCCCAACGGCCGGACCCAAGCTGCGTGCTGCCGCGCCATTCATATCCGGTGAAACCGACGACGGGCAGAGCTTTTCGGAGATCACGGAGGTTATTGGAGGAACGGTGTATGGCAAGGAGCCGGTCCGGAATTCGCTTGAATTGCAGGACCGTTTCATGGCGGCGAACCCTGGATTTCTCATTCTGGAGCTTCTGAGCGGTACAATTGACGGCGTGACGGGCATTACACTCCGTTTGCCGCTGTTCTTCTTCGATGAGTTCGGCTGCCCGGATGGTACCATGGTTCAGGCGTGACGGGATACTTGCCGAGGAAGAAAGACGGATGCACACGCTAGGCGCTATTGCCGGCCTTTTGCTCGCAGCGGGCCTTGCCCCGTCAGCGATCTGGCCGCGCGTCGAGGAAATCGACAGGCGATTCGATCTGGATCTGGTTGGCGCAGAGGAATTCGTGCTGCGACAGCCGATTACGGACAGCGATGGCCACGTCCGCTATCTCTTCGTGTGCCGTGGTGGCGGCGGCAGCGCGATGATGCCAGTTCATTCGTCGCCCGTACCGCATCTGTATGACCGCCCCCTGACCTGTGCCCTGCATCCGGGCGAGGAGGAGGGGTGGGGCAATCTGCTCGCACGCCCCTATGATGTGCGGGACTCAGACATGCGCGGCTATTTTGCGCCAGAGGACCTTGTCCCGCCCTGCGACCGGGTGCCCGAGCTCGGGCGTGAGCGCAGCTTCCGCCTGCGCGGCATGCGGCTCTCGATTCGCGTCGTGCCGGTTCCGGCATCATTATCGGAGAAGCGTTCCGGCGGAAGAGAGACGACAACAGATGACCCGAAGTCGATCCCGGAACGCCTGTCGCTTCGGCTGACCGTTGAAAACGATCCGTCCGCGCTAACGGCACAGGCCGAAACACCAAAGATCGATCCTGCTGAGAGGAATCCCGTTCGGCTCCAATCGCATTGTACCAACATCGATCGCTTCGCTGCCAATCGCGAGCTTGATTCGCGATGCCTCGACGTGAGGACATGGGCCGCCAGATGGGACTGCCTGAAGGCCGCCCGATTCGAGCCTTTCATCTGGGAGATTCGCCCCTACAGTGGAGACATGACAGAAACTTGGCGAAAGGCGCGTCTCGACAGGGTCGCCGCTCTTCCAAGGTGGATACGCAACTTTCCGGAGGCCGAGGCATGGCCGGGCCGACTGATGCCCGATCATTTCTCGGCCTATGCGGAGTGGCTCGACGGCCTGAAGACGCGCATCGATCAGGCCGTCCTTGATGGTGTGAGCCGGGGCCGCAGCGATGCCCTGGCACCATTTCTGCCGCCCAGACCATTCCTATTTCAGTGCGGCGAGCCGGGGACCGCCCGCTGGCACGAGCTCACTGTGGAAACGGAAGCGGACTGGTCACGCCTATGGGCCCGTGTGGCGCGCGAGGTGAGGCGGCTGCTCGGCCCGCGGTCGTCGCCCACCCCTGTGCGGCTGAGCGAGCTATACGGATTCTGGTACTGGGGAGGACTTGTTCATCTGCAGGACGCGCTCACCATTGGCAGCACGATCGATTGCGAGCGCCTCGTCAGGGAGACCGGTCGGCCGTGATGGGCCGGCATCGGCAGACCGCAAGCCACCCGAAGCGCGCCGTCCGCCTTGCGATTGCCATTGTTTACGCCGCCGTCTTGTCGCAGGCAGCAATCATGGAGGCCTATCGAAAGTCAGTGCAGTGGTACCACGATCCGAGGGCACGTCACAGGTCAACGAGCTTTGCCGAAGTACGGGCATTCCTCGTCCGTCGGGCGGCCGAGGCGCGGGATGGTGCGGTGCTTGCGCCCGTCCTGCCACCTTTTCCCTTCCCGCTTCTCTGCGGCAAGGCGGGAACACCCGAATGGGCGAGCCTTCGGGCCGCGGACATGGCGACATGGCAGCGGCTGTGGCGGGCGATGCTCGATGACGAAGCCTTTCGCGGCTTCGATCATCTGACCGCGGCGGACGCAGCGTATTCCTCGCGAGGCGGGCTCTGGCTTCGGGGCGAGACCTTTCGCATCCAGGACGGCGTGACGGTGGCGACCTCGCTGCCATGCGGGCGCCTGCGGCAGGTACTTGAATGAGGATGGCAAATGGGCTTGGCAGCCGCAGCGGCACCGCGTCGAAGCAGTACTATCTCGCCGACATCCGGGGCTCGATCGTGGCGCGGACGGACGGGTCGGGGAATGCGCTGGCGAAGATGGCCTATGGCCCTTATGGCGAGGGACCGGACCCGGGCACGACGCGCTTCGGATACACGGGCCAGATGGCGCTCTCGGGCACCG
>JBHHTO010000291.1:0-2540 GCA_046753425.1 Rhodothalassiaceae bacterium
GGCCGGCCGCGCGGCGGGCAGTGAGGGAGGCGGACAATGAGCATTCGCAGTCTTGCCCTCATCGCCCTCGGCTTCATCGTC
The DNA here is from genome assembly GCA_046753425.1 of Rhodothalassiaceae bacterium. Classification (GTDB taxonomy): domain Bacteria; phylum Pseudomonadota; class Alphaproteobacteria; order Sphingomonadales; family Rhodothalassiaceae; genus J134. The sequence continues at coordinate 82 of JBHHTO010000291.1, forward strand.
CTGCTCGTGCTCAGCGCCGGCATGTTCACGGTACGCGAGACCGAGCAGGGGATCGTCATGCAATATGGCGAACCCAAGCGCGTCGTCCGCGATGCCGGGCTGCACTGGAAGATCCCGGTCCTGCAGCAGGTGAAATATCTCGAGCGGCGGATTCTCAACCTCGACACCCCGGCACAGGAGGTCATCACCTCCGACCAGAAGCGGCTCGAGGTCGATGCCTTTGCCCGTTTCCGCATCGTCGACCCGCTGCTCACCTACCAGGCGGTGGGAACCGAAGAGCGGGCGGCCCTGCAGCTCAGCACGATCGTGCAATCCAATGTGCGCCAGGTGCTCGGCGCGGAGGCCATGCGCAGCATCGTGTCGGGCGAGCGGGCGGCACTGATGGCGCGAATCAGGGATCTCGTGAACACCGAGGCGGAGGGCATGGGGATCGAGATCGTCGACATGCGGCTGCGGCGGGTCGACCTGCCGGAAGCGAACTCCAAGGCCATCTACGACCGCATGCGGACGGAACGCGAACGCGAGGCCGAGGAGGCGCGGGCCGAGGGACGCGAGCAGGCAGCCCGCATCCGCGCCCAGGCCGACCGCGAGCGCACCGTCCTGCTCGCCGAAGCACAGCGCGACGCGCAGCGGGTTCGCGGCGAGGGCGACGGCCGCGCGGTCAAGATCTTCGCCGAGGCGTTCGGCAAGGATCCGGAATTCTTTGCCTTCTACCGCAGCATGGAGGCCTACCGGAAAGCGCTCGACGACAACAACACGACCCTGGTCCTGTCTCCCGACAGCGAATTCTTCGACTATTTCGAGGATCGCGACGGGCGGCGCAAAGCGAAGCGTTGATGAGCGTTGACTGGAGCGATCTGGGGGTCGCCTGCGGGCTCATGCTGACGATCGAGGGGGCCGCCTATGCCATCGCTCCGGACTTCATGCGGCGGCTTCTTGCCCTGGTCCTCGGCGAGCCGGTGGCGCGACTGCGGGTCGTCGGTGCAATGACCGCTCTCGTCGGCCTCCTCATTGTCTGGCTGATACGGACATGACGAAAGAACAAGGGACGGGTGAAACGCCTGAAGGGTAAACAGGACGCGACCGGGGACAGGAATCGCCCCGATGCGCGACTCGGTATCGATGGAAGAACAAGGAAAGGAACGGCTCGTGAGCCATCGGAATTCGACAGCAGTGCAGGCCCTGGCGGCGCTCTCGGGGGCGGCGCGCAGGGTGCCTGTGTTGGCATTCATGGTCCTGGTCTGGGGAGCAGCGCTGGCGGCGCCGGCGCTGGCCCGTGGCGGGCCCGACAGCTTCGCCGATCTGGTGGAAAAGCTTTCACCGGCGGTGGTCAATATCTCGACCGTGCAGACGGTGACCACCCGGCAGCGCAACCCCTTCCCTCCGGGCTCGCCTTTCGAGGAATTCTTCGACGAGTTCTTCGGCCAGCGCGGCCGGGACGGGCAGCCGATCCGGCGCCGCCTGCGGAGCCTCGGTTCGGGCTTCATCATCGATCCCTCGGGGCTCATCGTGACCAACAATCACGTCGTGAAGGACGCCGATCAGATCACCGTCCGCACCGAGAGCGGCGAGGAATACGAGGCCGATGTCGTCGGCCGCGATCCGGATGTCGATGTCGCGCTGTTGCGCATCAAGGCCGACAAGCCGTTGCCGAGCCTCGAATGGGGCGACAGCGATGCCGCACGCGTCGGCGACTGGGTGCTCACCATCGGCAATCCCTTCGGCCTTTCGGGGTCGGTCTCGGCGGGCATCATCTCGGCCCATCACCGCGACATCTCGGGTGGCCCCTATGACGATTTCATCCAGACCGACGCAGCCATCAATCGCGGGAATTCGGGCGGTCCGATGTTCGATGTCAACGGCAAGGTGATCGGTATCAACACCGCCATCTTCAGCCCCACCGGCGGCAGTGTCGGGATCGGCTTTGCGATCCCCTCGAACCAGGCGCGTCATGTCATCGAGCAGATCAAGAAATACGGCTATGCACGGCGCGGCTTCCTCGGCGTCAGCATCCAGGGAATCGACAAGATGACGGCCGATGCCCTGGGGCTCGAGGATGCCAAGGGCGCGCTTGTCGCGTCGGTGACCCCCGGCAGCCCCGCCGACAAGGCGGGCATCAAGCCCTATGACATCATCGTTGCGTTCAATGGCAAGGAAGTCGAGACGAGCAGCGATCTCGTGCGCATGGTGGGCGATCTCGGCGTCGGGCAGAAAGCCAGGGTGGAGCTCCTGCGCAACGGCAAGAAGCAGACGGTGACGGTGGTCACCGCCGAGCGGCCGCGCTCGGATCGGGAGCAGGATGAAAGCGAAGGCCCCGCCGAGGATCAGAGCCTGGGTGTCACCTTCACCGACATCACGCCGCTCTTGCGTCAGCAGTTCGACCTGCCCGAGGACGTGGAAGGTGCGGTGGTCGTCCAGGTGCCGCCACGGTTGCAGCGGCGGCTGGGACGCGGTGATGT
>JBHHTO010000292.1:0-2501 GCA_046753425.1 Rhodothalassiaceae bacterium
GCCCGTGTGCATCGAGGCCCAGTGGGAGGGTCCGCCGGCGCCCTTCGACGCGGCTCAGGACGACCGGAATTCCTTTTTTCCATCCACCCCTGGTGCCGTTCGCGCTGAGGAGGGCCGCAAGGCCCGTCTCGAAGCGCGACCGGCGGTCAGATCTTTTTCGCAATCGCGATGGCGAGCCGGCAGCCGGCCCGTATGGCGCCGGCGAGAAGATCGTATCCCGGCGTCTCCTCGGCCCCCAGCCGGAGCGCCGTCTCGCGGTGTGCGACCTCGTCTGCCTGACAGTCGGCGACGGTATCGGCAAGCGCCGGGTCGAGCCGGGCGAGCGCCTCCCGCTGCTCCTCATAATGCCCGTCTATGACCTCCTCGACCGCCGCCGTGCAGGCGAGCGCCGCGCGTTCGCCGAGGAGCGCCGTCAGCGCACCGAGCGCATAGCCGCTCACATGCCAGAAGGGGGCGAGCGCCGAGGGCCGCACCCGACGCTCGACAAGAAGCCGGTCGAAGATCTCGAGATGGCGCTCCTCCTGCGCCGCCATGTGGCGGATCACCGGTCCGAGACGGTGATGATGTCCGAGCACGGCAAGCTGGCCGGCATAGATCCGCTTCGCGCCGTACTCGCCGGCCTGATCGACGCGCAGCATCTCGGCGAGGCGCTCCGCGGGCCGCGGATCGCCGGGGAGATAGCGTGGCGGCGGCGGCTTATTGGCCATGATCTCCCTCCCGCTGGCGGCCGATGGCATAGACAGAGAATGCGCCGAGCGCGAGCGCGATCAGCATGTTCCAGCCGGCCATGGAGAGGCCGAGAAAGGACCAGGGGATCTCGTCGCAGCGCACCACCGGGGCGGCGAGAATCTGATCGAGTGCGGCCGCCGGATCGTCGGGCAGGCCGCTTGCCGAACAGGTCGCGGGCCCGGCCCACCAGCCCTGTTCGACGCCGACATGATAGCCGGCGATCGCCGCATCGGCGAAGAAGAGAAGCGCGGCAACAGCGAGCACCGGGACGATCGCCCGGCGTCCGAACAGGAGCGGCGGCAGGAAGAGCGCGAGCGCGGCATAATAGGGCCCGCGCTGCCAGTAACAGAGCGCGCACGGATTGTAGCCGAGCACATGCTGGAAGAAGAGCGCGGCAGCGAGAACGGCGGCCGCGGCGGCGCTGAGCAGGAGCGCGACGTGCTGCGTTTCGGCGAGCTGGTGGATGCGGGCGCGGATCATGGCCGGATCATAGCAGTTTGAGGGCGAGAAATCCCAGTAGCAGAAGTGCGACAAAAAGCGTGCTCAAAAGCGCCAGGCGCCGCTCGATGAAGCGCTGGATGGGGGCGCCGAAACGCCACAGGAGCGCCGCCTCCGGGAAGAAGCGCAGGCCCCGCGCGACGAGAGCGGAAAGGGCGAAGACGACGGGATCGAGCGCCACCAGGCCGCTCGCGATGGTAATCACCTTGAAGGGAAAGAAGGTAACCCCGAAGATGAAGACGAGCCAGGCGCCATAATCGACGAATCCCTCGCGAAAGCGGGCGAATTCGGCTTCATAGCCATAGAGCTGGATCAGCGGCGCCCCCACCGTCTGCCACAGGAAGGCGCCGATCGCGTAGCCGGCGAAGGCACCCGCCACCGAGGCCATGGTCGCGATCGCGGCATAGCGGAAGGCGCACCGGCGTTCGGCGAGCGCCATCGGCAGCAGCATGACATCGGGCGGCACGGGAAAGACCGAGCTCTCGGCGAAGGCGACGAGCGCGAGCCAGCGTTCGGCATGCCGGTGCCGGGCCTTCTCGAGCGTCCAGTCATAGATGCTGCGAAGCATAGGAGGTCCCGATGCCTGTGCGGCGGCGGCCGCCACCGGGGCCTTCCGCAATGCGCCCTGTCCCGCCCGCACCGCCAGTGTGCGGCCTCTCCACTAGCAGGCGCCGCGCATGCGGGCAATCGCTGGCCTGCTATTGACCCGGCACACAGGGGCACTAATATCCGCCGCACCGCACGCCGCGCCCCTGTGGCGGAACTGGTAGACGCGCCAGACTCAAAATCTGGTTCCCGCAAGGGAGTGTGAGTTCGAGTCTCACCGGGGGCACCAGTATTTCCAATGGGTTAAGACAAATTCGCCGGTGCCAGATCCGCAACAATAGAGCTTTGACAGCCAATCTGACAGCCATCCGCGGCGCGTTGACAGCCAAACGGGGTCTAGGTCCGTTCCTTCAAGAGCGCACGCGTGAGGCCTACGGCCTCCTGCTGAAGCGCGGGAATGACGTGACTGTAGCTGTTCATGGTCAGGCCGATCGTGCTGTGGCCCAGGATATCCATGACCACCCGCGGATGGACGCCTTGCGCCAACAGGAGAGAGGCGCAGGTGTGGCGGAGGTCATGGAAACGCTTTGGCGACAGGCCCGCCCTGGCCAGTATGGACTTGAAATATCCGTTGATCTTGCGGCCGTCGATCGGTGTCCCGATTGTCGTCGTGAAAACAAGCCCATGCTCCTGCCGGCGCTCGCCAGCCAAGAGCCGTTCGCGCAACT
>JBHHTO010000293.1:0-2486 GCA_046753425.1 Rhodothalassiaceae bacterium
GCGGTCCTGAAAGAGGAAACCGAGGGGACGGTGCGCGGGCAGGCGGGGCGCCTGCCACCGACCGGCTTTCCGAGGAGCAACCGCTTCTCGGGATAGACCGGCCCGGTGCCGGCACCTCCGGTCCGCTTGCTTCCTCCGTTCGCGCGCGCTAAGGCGCGGCACGCGCCGTCTCGAAGCGCGGGCTGCCGTCCGTTCGGACTTCGTCCGTCCGTCCTTCGACAAGCTCAGGGCGACGGTGCGTTTTCTCCCGGTCGGTTCCCCGTCCTGCGGCGGGTCTCAGGCGCGGGCCACCTGGCTGCCGATATCGAGATCGAGCAAGCTCGCGGCATGGCCGCGATTGACCGCAATCTCGACGAGACCGATCGCGTTCACATACCAGAAGGGTTCGCCCGGCAGGCAGTCGCAGAAGGTCCGCACCCGGCGCAGACGGCGTCCCCCGACGAGCAGGGGCTCGGAACCGAGCGTCGTGCCGTCGAGCCCGGTGATGGCGTTGCCATAGCCGTCGATATAGATGACCTCGGCGAGGGTGTCGGGCCAGTCTGCGCCCGGCAGCGGCTCGCTGGCCGGGCGCGTCCGGACCTTGCCGCCCGTGGCCAGGGTCGCGGCCACCGGCGCGAAGAGGTCGCGGCCGTGGAAGGTGGCGGAGAGATTTGCCGGAATGTCGGTGATCTCCAGCAATTCAGCATCGGCGGCACCGCGTCGGGCGATCTCGAACAGCCCGTTTCCCGGCCCGACGAGGATGCGGCCATCGAGGCGCGCGACAACCGGCGGCCGCGGTCCGCCGACCCCGGGATCGACGATGGCACAGACGATGGCGTCGGCGGGCAGGAAGGAAAGCAGCGCCGCGAGCAGATAGGACGCGGCCCTCGGGTCGAAGGGCGGTGCGTCGTGCATGAGGTCGATAACCGTTGCGTCGGGCGCAAGCGTCGCGATACGGGCCTTGAGCTGCCCGACATAGGGGCCCTGCCAGCCGAAATCGGTAAAAAGCGCGATCGTCACCCCATGCTCCCCGCATGTCAGGTCCGGCATTCCGGGCAGACGACTCTAGGCGCGTGTGCGCAAATCACAAGGAAATATGCGGCGATGCCTTCAGACGACGCTGCGCGCGGCGAGAAGCATGGCTTCCGGCGAAGTGCAATCCTGCCCCCGGCGGCGCTTGAGAAGAGCGGTAATCTCGTCCGGGCGAAGTCCCTCGCGCGCGAGAACACCAGCGATGACGTCCTCGTTTTGTATCAAATCAAGCGAATCTTGCTTGCGCTGTTTACGTTTCCACAACATCGCCCTGACCGCTCCCCTGAGCTTGACGCAATATATCATGCGTGTTTGTCAAATCGGTGACATTTCCGCCACAGGAACACTATATTTAGCGATTGATTAAGATCGCGTTAACGCTATCTGGTGGTGCCGCGCTTCAGCGTGGATAGACGACCGTTGGCAGCCAGCTCGCGAGTTCGGGCCAGCTCGCGAGCATGAGGAGCGCCAGGATCTGGATCGCGACGAAGGGCAGGGCGCCGCGATAGATGGCGCTCGTGGGCAGGCTCTTTGGCGCCACGCCACGAAGATAGAAGAGCGCGAAGCCGAAAGGCGGCGTCAGAAAGCTCGTTTGCAGATTGACCGCCATCATCACCCCGAGCCAGACCGGATCGACGCCCATGCGGAACAGGATCGGGGCGACGATCGGCACCACCACGAACGTGATCTCGATGAAATCGAGAAAGAAGCCGAGCACGAACATGACCGCCATGACGACAATGATGGCACCGGGCGTTCCACCCGGCAGGTTCCCGAGCGCGTTCGCCACGATGTGATCGCCACCGAGACCGCGAAAGACGAGTGAGAAGAGGGCGGCGCCGACGAGGATGGTGAAGACCATCACCGTGATGCGCACGCTTGACCGCAGGACCGGCCCGAGGACCCCGGCGCGATGCACGCGTAAAAGCGCGATGACGAGGCTGATGGCGGCGAGGGTGACGAGTAGAAGGGCAAGGGCGAACGGCCAGCCCGCCTTGGCCGGGCCGAAGATCGCCGCCTGTGCAAAGGCCGCGGCGAGCGCGACGGCGCCGCCGAGAACCGGCCAGTAGGGAGGGCGCGACAGGCGCAGGCTGCCGAGCAGGATCGCGCCGACCGCGCCGACGGCCGCGGCCTCGGTCGCGGTGGCAAGGCCGACGAGGATCGAGCCGAGGACGGCGACGATCAGGACGACGGGCGGAATCAGCGCCGAAAACAGCGTGCCGAGCAGGGTGCGGTCGAAGCCCGCGCCTTCCTCCGCGATCGCCGGGCTCGCCCTTGGCCTCAGCACCGCTACCGCGGCCTGATAGAGGAGATACAGCGCCACGAGGCCGAGGCCGGGCAGCAGCGCGCCGGCGAAGAGGTCGCCGACCGACAGCGCCTCCGGAGCGGTGACGCCGAGTGCCCGCTGCGCCTCCTGATAGGAGGAGGAAAGCACGTCGCCGAGGAGAATGAGCACGATCGAGGGCGGGATGATC
>JBHHTO010000294.1:0-2485 GCA_046753425.1 Rhodothalassiaceae bacterium
TTGATCAGGTTCGTACCGTTGAAATCCGCACTGGCAACGGTCGAATCGATCTGCGACCGGATCTGCTTGAACTCGTCCTCAAGCGCGGTCCGGCTGGCCGCATCGAGACCCGGATCAGACGCCGCCACCGCCTTGTCGCGGAGCGAGACGAGCAGATCCGAAATCGTCTCCGCGGCATTAAGCGCCACGTCGACGACCGAGATCGACCGGTCGAGCGACTGCTGAACGGCGTTGAGACCGCTCACATCGGCGCGCAGATTCTGCGCAATCGCAAAGACTGCGGCGCCGTCAGCAGCACCGGCCACCTTGAAGCCGGTGTTGATCCGGTTCTGGGTGGTCGAGAGCGACTGGTTGGTCTGGGAAAGGCTTTGCAGGGCAACGAGCGCGCCCTGGTTGGTGTTCACAGAAAAGGCCATTTTGGCATCTCCATTCTGGCTTCACAAAGCGAGCGTTTTGCTCGCGGGGCGTTTTGCCCCAGCGCATGACATGCAAGGCCGGGGCCAAAAGATGGAGAAACACGAAAATGATGCTTAATACCTTGATCTCAAATTCATTTCCCATAATCCGCATGAACCGCCGGGGAACGAAAACGCCCGGCAAAAATTGCCGGGCGGGAAGATTTTACCGGGTCATAGAGGCGGAACCAGGCAAGATTTGCCGACCTGCCCTCAGCCGACAAGGCCACCCGCGGGCAGGGAAGGACGATCCGCCGCATCCGCCGGCGCGGTTCCGGCGCGCGCTGCCAGTCCTTCCATGATGATCTTGTTGATGGAGATCAGGTCGTCGATCGTCGCCTGCCCGAGCACGACCTTGCTCGTGGTCTTCGACACATAGATCGACAGGGATATGATCTGGGCCCGCGTCTGGGGTGGCAAGCCGTTGCCTTCCGTGCCGCAATCGAGCGCGAGTGTCGACCACAGACGCCGGTTCCAGTCGAGCGCGCGCATCAGCGCGGCACCGGTCAGTCCCTTGTCCCTGGCCTCGATCAGGGCACCCGTGACCCGCCCGAACAGCCGGTATTCGGTCTGACGCGGCGTTTCGGCTGCGGCCTGGCTTTTCCGGTAGGCGTCAAGAGACATAGGCCAGTCTTTCCTCCTCGAAGGCGAAGAGCTTCTTGCAGTTCATGAGCGCGCGATAATAATTCTGGTTCATGACATCGGCGCTGATCTGCACGCAGCGCGCCTTCGCCTCCGGATCCTCGATCGCCTGCATGAATTCCGTCATGCGGAGCATGAACTCCTCCAGATACTTGTCGCTGTTCTCGGAATCGAGATAGCTGAGCATGATCGGGAAGTAGATCCGGCGCGCCGGCGTCGTCGCGTCCTCCTGCCGCAGGATGTCCTTCTCGCGCAGGATGGACACCTTGTTCTGGATGACGAGGCTCGCACGACGGTCGCCATTCGCGATCACCGCTCCATTGACAACGAACTTCTCTCCCGGCTTCAGCGACAGCTTGAGGGCCATGATTCTCTCCCGGTTCCATGCGCCCGCGTCGTGCAGGCTAGACCCAAGTCCTTTCCCGTCTGTTAAGACCGCCAGCGCGGCCCAGACCCGGCAAAGTTAACCATGTCGGGGTCCCGATTCAAAAGGAAAGCAATGCGCGTGCCAGATTGCCCGGCGCCGGACTGCGGCACGATGCGGGCGGGCGGCAGGGGTGCTCGGCTCAGGCGAATTCGATGATGACGTCGTCGACGGCGAGGCTGTCGCCGGGCTTCACATTCACCTTCGCGACCACGCCGTCGCGCTCGGCGCGCAGGATGTTTTCCATCTTCATCGCCTCGACGACGACCAGCGCCTGCCCGGCCTTCACCTCGTCACCCGGCGCAACGGCGACCGAGACGACGAGTCCGGGCATCGGGCAGGTCAGCGTCCCGGCCCTGCCGCCATCCACCGGCTCCGGCATCAGTGGCATGAGCGCGGCGACATGCGGTTCGAGCACCATCACCCGTACCGAGGCCCCCCTGCTCATCAGGCGATAGCCGAGTGACAGCCGGTCGACCTCGATGGTAACGCCCTCGCCGTCGATTTCGCCGGCGAAGACGGGATTGCCGGGCACCCAGCTACTGGCGAGCGAGAGCTCCCGCTCGCCCAGCCGCACGCGCGCGCCGTCGCGCGTGGGCAGGATGCCCGCCGTTTCCTGTCTGCCGTCGATCAGGATGACCCAGTCATGCTCCTGCGGCCCGCGCACCTCCCGCACCCGCCCCGCCACCTGGGCCGCGCGCGAACACTCGACCGCGTGCATGAAGCAGGCGGCAGCCATTATCATGTCGGCGAGCTTCTCGTCGAGCGGCGCGCCATGGAATCCGTCGCCATATTCGGTGTCGATGAAGTCGGTCGCAAGACGCCCCTCGCGAAAGCGCGGGTGCCCCATCACGGCACCGAGGAAAGGGATATTGTGTGCGATGCCGCGGATATAGAAGGCATCGAGCGCGTCGCGCATACGCCCGATGGCCGCCTCCCGCCTTTCTCCCCAGGTGATCAGCTT
>JBHHTO010000295.1:0-2470 GCA_046753425.1 Rhodothalassiaceae bacterium
TCCTGCTGCCACTTTTCGACAGATGTGCATAACGTGCGTCCTCCGATCTGCTGCAATGCAACAATCAGGATCCGTGCCAGCGCGAACGCCTTGCGCATCGTGCGGAAAGGAATGGACTTTTTCGCGATTTCGAGGCGGTGGTCGCGCGCCTGCTGCCCACAGATGCATCATCGACTCCGCTCTCTGCCCAAATCGCGGGCAGTCCCGTGAGGGCTTCGAATGCGTGACAGCGCGCGCGAAGCCGGCTAGACGGGAGCCATGACAGGATCGGACAAGACGAGCCGCGTCGATGTCGCCATTATCGGTGGCGGCATGGTGGGCATGACCGCCGCCATCGGCCTCGCGCGGCACGGCCTCGCTGTCGCCGTCATCGACAGGGCGGTGCCGGCGGCTACCACCGCACCCGCCTTCGACGGCCGGGCATCGGCCATCGCCTTCGCCTCGGTCGAGATGCTGCGCGCGCTCGACATCTGGCCGCGTCTTGCCGATGACGCGCAGGCGATCCGCGAGATCCGCGTCTCGGACGGCGAATCGCGCCTTTTTCTGCATTTCGATTTCAGCGAGATCGGTGACAAGCCACTCGGACATATGGTCGAGAACCGCCATCTGCGCATCGCTCTCGAGCAGCGGCGGCGGGACTGCCCATCGCTCGCGCTTCACGCGCCGCGGCATGTGACGGACCTCGTGCGCACGGCGACGGGGGCCATGCTGACGCTCGATGACGGCCACCGGATCGCTGCCGCCCTCGTCGTCGGCGCCGATGGTCGTGGCAGCCTCGTGCGCCGCATGGCGGGGATCCGCACACCGCGCTGGCGCTATGACCAGGTGGGAATCGTCGCCACCGTCGCCCATGAATGCGACCATCTCGGCATCGCGCATGAGCGCTTCCTGCCCGCCGGGCCCTTCGCCATCCTGCCGCTCACCGGCTGCCGCTCATCGCTCGTCTGGACCGCGCGGGCGGAGACCGAACGGGCCATCATGGCGCTCCCTGCGACCGCCTTCGAGGCCGAGGTGCGCAAGCGCATGGGCGACTTTCTCGGTGTGGTCGAGGTCGTCGGTCCGCGCTGGAGCTATCCACTCGGGCTGCATCTCGCCGAGCGCTTCATCGACAGCCGTCTGGCGCTTATCGGCGATGCGGCGCACGGCATCCACCCGATCGCCGGCCAGGGGCTCAATCTCGGGCTCAGGGACGTCGCCGCATTCGTCGAGGTCATCGTCGAGGCGGTGCGCCGCGGCGAGGATATCGGCTCGCCCTTCGTGCTCGAACGCTACGAGCGCTGGCGGCGCACCGACACGCTCGTGCTGGCGGCGGTCACCGACGGGCTCAACCGCCTGTTCTCGAACGATATCGCGCCGCTGCGTCTGGCACGCGATCTCGGTCTCGCGGCGGTCAACCGCATGCCGCCGCTCAAGCGCTTCTTCATGCAGCACGCCCGCGGCACGATCGGCACCCTGCCGCGCCTCTTGCGCGGCCAGGCGCTCTAGAATCGGTCGGCATCCGGACGATCAGGCCTCGTCGAGGCGCCGCGCCTCCTCGACCAGCATGATCGGTACCCCGTCCCGGATGGGAAAGGCGAGCCCCGCGGCGCGGCTGATCAGCTCGTCTGCCTCGGCGTCATATTCGAGCGCCTGCCGGGTCAGGGGGCAGACCAGGATTTCAAGCAGCTTCGGATCGGGCCTGCCGCTTTCCGCCATCTTCGCTCTCCCGACCGTTCAGGCGAACAGCACCGACGACAGGCGCCGCCGCCAGGTGCGGGTGAAGGGATCGGCGGCGCCCGCCGCATCGAACATCTTGAGAAGCTGTTCACGTGCCGCCCCGTCCTGCCAGTCGCGATCGCGGCGCACGATCTCGAGCAGATGCTGCGCCGCCGCCTCGCGGTCACCATGGGCGGCGAGCGCTCGGGCGAGATCGAAGCGCGCCGAGAGATCGTCCGGCGCCGCCTCGAGCCGTGTCCGCAGCGCCGCGACATCACCGGCCTCGTCGGCCTCGGCGGCAAGATCGAGCGCCGCGCGCGCCTTTTTCACCTCCGGCCGGTCGGCATCCTTTTCCGGGATCGAGTCGAGCAGCCGCTGCGCCTCCTCGCGCTCACCGCGCGCGAGCGCCACCTCGGCAAGCCCCGCGACAGCGCGCGAATCGCCCGGCTCCATCTGCTGGACGGCACCAAGAATCTCCGCTGCCCGATCGCTGTCTCCCTCGGCGAGCGCCGCCGCGGCCTCCGCAAGGAGCCGTTCGGCTGGCGACTGCCCCATCCCTGCGCTCTCGATCAGGCGTTCGATGAAGCTTCTGAGCTGGCTTTCCGGCAGGGCGCCCTGGAAGGCATCGAGCGGCTGGCCCTTGTAGAAGGCATAGACGGTCGGGATCGACTGGATGCGCAACTGCGCCGCGATATCGGGATTGCGGTCGACATCGAGCTTGATCAGCGCCACCTTGCCCTTCTGCTCGCGCACCAGCTTCTCGAGCAGCGGCGTG
>JBHHTO010000296.1:0-2455 GCA_046753425.1 Rhodothalassiaceae bacterium
CTCGAGCGGGTCGAGGCCGACGCCGCGGCGGCGCGCGACGCCCGCGACAGGGCGCGGGAAAGGCTGGCCGGAGAAAGGGCCGCCCTTGCCGCCCTCGATGCCGAGATCGCGACGCTGCGCCAGCGTCTCGAACAGGACCGCGGCGATGCGCCGGCGATCTCGGAAAAGATTCGCGTCGAGCCGGGTTTCGAAAAGGCACTCGCGGCAGCGCTGGGGGACGGCCTCGACGCACCGGAGGGCGCCGGATCGGGGCGGCGCTGGACCGTTCTTCCACCCTATGAGGCGCCGCCGTCGCTCCCCGAGGGGGTGGCACCGCTGGCCGCGCATGTCGCGGCACCGGCGGTGCTCGCGCGTCGCCTTGCGCTCGTCGGACTGGTGCCCGACGACGCCACCGCGGCGCGCCTTCAGACCATGCTCTTTCCCGGTCAGAGGCTGGTCACCGCCGCCGGCGGGCTGTGGCGCTGGGACGGATTCGTCGCCGGCGCCGACGCGCCGCAGGCAGCGGCACTGCACCTCGAACAACGCAATCGTCTCGAACTTCTCGAGGAGGAGCGGCAGGCGGCCACGGAGCGCCTGGCAGCCGCGCAAGCCGCCCATGACGCGGCGGAACAGCATGCGGCAGCGGTGCAGAGCGGGGAGGCCGAGCTGCGCACCGCCCGGGCGCAAGCGGAAGCGGCACTCGCGGCGGCGCAGGAAGCGCGGCACGAGGCGCGCGAGATTGCCGGCAGGCAGGCGTCGCGCCGCGCCGCCCTTGCGGAGCGCATTGAACAGCTCGAGCGCGATCTCGCCGACGTCCGCAAGCAGAAGGAACGGATTGCGGCCGCGATCGCCGGGCTGCCGGACATCGCTGCTCTCGAGGCGGAACGCGATTCCCTGCGGACACGGGTCGAGGCCTGCCGGCGGGCGCTGGCCGACGCTCGCTCCGCCTTCGACCTGCGACGCCGCGAGGCCGAGGCGCGGCGGCAGCGGCTCGAGGCCCTGAGCGCGGAGGAAGATGCCTGGAAGCTGCGCCACCGGCGCGCCGAGGAGCAGCTCGCAGCACTGGGTACGCGTTGTGATGCCGCGGAACGCGAGATGGCCTCCCTCAGTGCCTCGCCCGAGGACATCGAGGAGAAGCGCCAGAAACTTGCCGACGAGATCGCTGCCGCGGAAGCGGCGCGGCGCGAGGCCGCCGACGCCCTGGCGGCGCTCGAGGGCGCGGTGGCGGAAAAGGACAAGGCGGCGCGCGCGCGACAGGAAGCGCTCGCTGCGGCGCGCGAGGATCGGGCCCGCGCCGAGGCCGGGCTCGAGGGCGCCCGCGCACGCATGGTGGAACTCGAAACCACTTGCCAGGAGCGCTTTCGCTGTCCGCCCCCGGCGGTGCTCGACCTGGTGGAGGCCGGTGGCGCCGACGACCTGCCGCCGCTCGAGGAGCTGGAGCGCCGGCTCGATCGCTATCGCGCCGAGCGCGAACGGCTCGGTGCGGTCAATCTCCGCGCCGACGAGGAGCTCGCGGAAATCGCGGCGCAGCTCGAGCATCTGGGCGGTGAGAAGCGCGATCTCGAAGCCGCCATCCAGCGCCTGAGGCAGGCCATCTCGAGTCTCAACCGCGAAGGCCGCGAGCGCCTGCTCGTCGCCTTCGACGCGGTGAATGCGCATTTCGGGACGCTCTTCCGGACGCTCTTCGGCGGCGGTGAGGCGCATCTCGAACTCGTCGATTCCGACGATCCGCTCGATGCCGGCATCGAGATCATGGCAAGCCCGCCGGGAAAGCGGCTGCAGACCCTGTCACTGCTCTCGGGCGGCGAGCAGGCGCTGACCGCGCTGTCGCTGATCTTCGCCGTGTTCATGACCAATCCCGCGCCGATCTGTGTCCTCGACGAGGTCGACGCGCCGCTCGACGAGGCCAATGTCGAACGCTTCTGCGACCTTCTCGACGAAATGATCCGGAAAGCGAAGACCCGCTTTCTGGTCGTCACCCACAATGAGGTGACGATGGCGCGCATGCACCGCCTGTTCGGCGTTACCATGGCCGAGCGCGGCGTGTCGCAGCTCGTTTCGGTCGATCTCGCGAGGGCCGAGACCCTGGTCGCCGCGCAATGAGCGCCGGGCCCGCCAATGCCGGCGAGGACGCCCGCCGCAAGCGTCTGCGCTTTCGCGCCTGGCATCGCGGCACGCGTGAGGCCGACTATATCATCGGCAGCTTCGTCGACCGCCATATCGGCAGCTGGGGAGCGAGGGAGATCGCCTGGTTCGAGCGCCTGCTCGAGGAGACCGACCGCGATATCCTGTCCTGGGTGACCGGTGCCGCAAGGCCACCGGCGGAATTTGACACGCCCCTTCTCGCCGCCATGCGCAAGCTGGACTATGTCACCGCGGGCGATTAAATCCCCACACCCATGTCCGCCTCAAGATCGATTCCGGGTGCCATTCTCGACACCACGCGCCCCCTGACCCTCTCGGGCGTTCCCGAGGG
>JBHHTO010000297.1:0-2411 GCA_046753425.1 Rhodothalassiaceae bacterium
GGCAGCGAGGAACAGAAGCGGCGACACCTGCCGCCCATCCTGTCGAGCGACATCTGGTGGGCGCAGGGATTCTCGGAACCGGGGGCCGGGTCCGATCTCGCCGCGCTGGCCATGAGCGCCCGCCGCGATGGCGACGACTATGTGCTGAACGGTACCAAGCTGTGGACCACCATGGCGCACTGGGCGGACTGGATCTTCTGCCTCGTGCGCACCTCAAAGGAGGAACGGCCGCAAGAGGGGATCAGCTTCCTGCTCGTCGACATGTCGACGCCGGGCATTGCGGTCGAGCCGATCATCACCATCGACGGCGGCCATCATGTGAACGAGGTGCGCTTCAGCGAGGTCCGGGTGCCGGTCGCCAATCGCGTCGGGGAAGAGGGCAAGGGCTGGACCTGCGCCAAGTTCCTGCTTGCCAACGAACGCCAGGCGATCGCCGATGTCGGCTCGAAGAAGCGCATGCTTCTTCGCCTGCGCCGGCTTGCTGCCGCAACACCGGCGGGCGACGGGACGCTTCTCGAGGACCCCGGTTTCGCGGCGCGTCTTGCGGCGCTCGATATCGAGGTGCGGGCGCTCGAGCTCACCGAGCTGCGCTTTCTCGACGCCGCCGTCCGGGGCGAGGAGCGCGGCTATGAACCGTCATTGCTGAAGCTGCGGGCGACCGAACTGCAGCAGGCGCTCTCGGAACTCTATGTCTCGGCGCTCGGCTATCATGCGCTGCCCTATCCGGGAGCGGAGCCCGGTCGCAACGAGCCCGGGATCGGCCCGCCGGGTGCGGCGGCGGGGGTTGCGCATTTCCTCCATTCGCGGGCCGCCACCATCTATGGCGGAACGAACGAGATTCAGCGCAATATCATGGCCAAGCTGCTGCTCGGGGCATAGGAGCCATGTCGCTCATCGACGTCATTCGCAATGTCGCGATCGCGCTTTCGGTGCTCGTCATTCTCATCGGCGCCGTGCTGCTCTTGACCGGCCCCGAGAAGCTGTCGGGCCTGATCGGGCGCCGCGACCTGCCCGCGGTCGATTTCGCGACCCTCGAGCACAGGCCGGGGCCACAGGCGGAGGGCTATCTTGTCTGCCCTGCGGATGCCTGCCCCCTGTCGGCACCCGATGAGACCGCGCCACGGCTCGCCATACCCGTCGAGCGCCTCCGCGCGCGCCTGTTCGAATATGTCGAGAGCTCGCCGCGCATACGCAGCTTCCGTCTCGACCCGGCACATGAGCAATATGTGTTTCTCGAAAGCGACCCCGGAATGACGGTCCCCGATGTCGTCACCGTGCGGCTCTACCCGACGCCGGATGGCGGCTCGACACTGGCCATCTACAGTTGGTCACCGCGCGGAACGGACCCGGCCCGGCAGGGCGAGCGGATCCGGAGATGGCTCGTGATTCTCGCCGGGAAAAACTCGTAAGATTGTCGAAAATTGCTTGTTTCATAAGCTGTTAAGGAATCGGCGCGAGACTCGCCCGAAATCAGGCCAGTGACGGACAGGAACAGGGGACGCGAGCCGATGGGACGGGGCAGAGACACGGCGCTGACGCCGCGATGGGCTTACCCGGCAGCATTGCTCATCACGCTCTCCCTGCCCATCGGCGTCGCTGTTGCGAGCTGCGTGTCGCCGGCCGAGCGTGAAGCGAAGATGGTGCGCCATGTGCAGACCGAGCTCATGGTCGGCGCGCTGCAATGCCGTGGCAGCCGTGACGCCGGGCAGCGTGCGCTCTATGACCGCTTCGTCACGCAGCACCGCACCGCCCTGCGGGAGCAGGCGGACGTGCTGCGCGCCTATTTCGAGCGCCGCCATGGCAAGGCGTCTAAGGCCGCTCTCGACAGCCATGTGACCGGGCTCGCCAACCGGATCTCGTCGGCGAGCCGCTCGGTCGACGACTTCTGTCAGCGCATCGCCGATTATGCGAAGGACGTGGTGGGGGAAGCGCCCGCACGACTCGCCGAAGCGGCCTTGCGGGCGCCGGTTCCCTATGTCGCGGACGAGCCGCTGTGCCGTGTCGGCACCGCGGTCAATGCTGCCCCGAAGCCGCCGGGAAGGTGATCTCGACGCGCCGGTTCTGCGGCTCGCGCACCCCGTCGTTGGTCGGTACCAGCGGCTCGGACTCACCGCGGCCGCTGGTCGCGATCCGTTCCGCAGGAACGCCACGCGCGACGAGAGCCGCCTTCACCGCCGCCGCGCGGCGCTCGGACAGCCCCTGATTGTAGCGGTCGGGGCCGGCGCGGTCGGTGTGCCCGACAACCGCGACCTCGACGAAGCCGAAGCGCTCATAGGCCGCCGCCGCGTCATCGAGAATCGGTGCCGCGTCGGCGCGTAGGGTGGCGCTGTCGAAATCGAAGAAGACGAGGAACGGTCCGACCTCGGGCGGCAGGATTTTCAGAGCAACCTGGCGGTCGAGCTTGGTGTCCT
>JBHHTO010000298.1:0-2367 GCA_046753425.1 Rhodothalassiaceae bacterium
AGATGCACCGCGCCTATGGCGGCATGCCCAATGTGGTCTATGTCATCAACCCGGATGGCATCGTGCACTATCGCTGCGACTGGATGCATATCGAGGGCCTGCGGGCCGCGCTCCGGGACCGGGACCATGTGCATAGCGAGGAACATGCGGAACTGAAGAAGATCAGTGCCCAGCGCAGCGTCTGGACCGCCATCCGCACCATGTGGACGGGCGGCATCGTGGCGCTGTGGGACTTCGTCGTGCAGACCCCCGCGCTCTACAGGAAGCACAAGCTCATCGACGCCTATTACCGCACCCATGGCCGCTTCAAGCGCCGCCCGGACGAGCCGGACCCGGAGGCGCGATCCTCCTGACCCGCAACCGGGGTGCCGGTGGGAAACGCCCGGGCCCCTTGCAGAGCCCGGGCGCCATTTCTTTGACGGCAATGCCGCGGTCTCTTAGTTGAGCACGCAGATCGGATCGGGATTGCCGTCCGGATCGCCCGAGACGAGACCGCCATTATAGGCCACCCCACCGGTGAGCAGCATGATGCCGGCCGCGTGCGGCGCCGCCATCGAGGTCCCCGAGAGCGTCGCCGTGCCGCCGTTCTTGTAGAGCGAGAAGATGCTCACGCCGGGATCGGCGCAGTCGACCGGCGGATTGCCGAAATTGGAGAAGCTGGCGAAGCGGTCCTGTGAATCCATCGCCGAGATGGTGTAGATGTTGCTGCCGCCCGCGCGCGCCGGCGAGACATTGGCCGCATGCTGCGATTCATTGCCCGCGGCAAGGGTGAAGAAGATGCCCTGCGCCGCCGCATTTTTCACCGCATTGTCGAGCGTGGTGTTGGCGGGACCGCCGAGGCTCATATTCGCGACCTCGCCGGGAAGGCCCACCTGCGCCACGTAATCCACACCGGCGATGATGTCGGAGAAGGTGCCCGAGCCGCTGGCATTGAGCACGCGCACGGCGACCACGGTCGCACCCGCGGCAACGCCGAGCGAACCGATGGCGTTGTTCTTGGCTGCAATGATGCCGGCGACATGGGTGCCGTGACCGTTCTGGTCGTCGGGCGACGAGAGGCCGGTGACGAAACTCCGGCTCAGCGACGTCGCGACATTGAGGTCGGGATGGTCAAGATCGACGCCGGTGTCAATGACGAAGGCGTATTTGCCGAGATTGGTGCCGTCGCGCGGTCCGTTGACGCGCGTGACGCCCCAGGACGCGGTCTGCGCCTGCGCGGTGACACCGCCGGCTTTCTCGACCCGGTCGGAGATGAAGGCAACGCCATCCGGCTCGTAATAGGAGATCCGCGGGTCCTCGGCGAGACGCGCCGCCACGCGCGGTGCCATCCTGGCGGCGAAGCCATAGACGGCCTGCGTATAGACATGCTCCATCCGCCCGCCGGCGGCGCTGACCATGCGTTCGGCTTCCGCGGCGATGGTGCTTTGCGGCATGCGATCGTCAAAGACGAAGATGTAGCTGTTGTGCACGCGTTCGCGCATCTCCGCGGAGATGCCGAACTGGACGGATGAGGCAGCCGGTGCCGCCTCCTCCTCTGCCGGGGAAGGAGTCGGAGCCATGAGAAGCGCTCCCGCGCCCATCGCGAGAAGGGTCATGATCGAGTCTTTGCGCATGATGTGCTTCCTTCTTTGGTTGCAGAACGATTCGCGAAGAATCGTATATCGTGCACATCATATCAAGTATGATTTTCCTCTCTTTTTGCACAGGTAAGGACAAACTATCCTGTTCTGAACATCGTTGATGTATTCCTGAATAAACAACATTGTCGAATGTGAAATTTTTATTTCACGGATTGCGCCATTCCTTGTGGTGATCTTGCGTGGAAAGCGGATAAAGCCGGGCAAACGCTATGCTTTGCCACCAGCCGCCTTTCTCGCCCAAGCGGCAAGATTCGACAGAGCCTCGAACATCCGGCTCGGCACCGAGCCGGCATCGCGCACCTCGACCTTGGTGAAGGTGGGCGGAATGATGGTGTTCTCGGCGAAATCGATGCGCACGATCTGCGAGCGTTCCGTGGGGCGGAAGCTCTTCTGGAACTCGACCGGCAATTGCGCCGCCACGGGGTAGAGCGCGGTCACCCGTCCGCGCACACTTTCAACCCCGTATTCGAGCGCAACCTCGTCGCCGACCCGGACCCGGTGGAGCGTGCCCGGCTGCAGGAAGGCGAGCACATAGGGCCGGCCGTAGAGAATCTCCATCATCGTGGTGCCGCCGGCGACGACGCTGCCGGTCGCCACGTGCAGATTGTTGACCACACCGTCGACGGGAGCGCGCACGACACCCTCCCGGAAGGACTTCAGAATCTCGTCAAGGGCAGCCTGTTGTTTGGCCATGATGGCATCGAGCCCGGCAAGCTGGGCATCGACG
>JBHHTO010000299.1:0-2359 GCA_046753425.1 Rhodothalassiaceae bacterium
CAGCTTTTCCTCCGCCACCGTGGTGCGGATGAGCGTGGCCATGGCGCGCCGGTTGCGCGCGAGCAGCGCGCGCGTCGCCGCGATGTAGGTGTCGTCGCCGAAGCGGTCGCAGAGCTCGTTGACGCGGCGTTCGGCCATGCGGCAGGAGGCGATCAGCGCATTGAGGTCGGCACGGCACCATTCCGGCATGCGCACATTGTGCATCACGAGATCGACCATGTCCGCCTGATACTCGCCACGCCGGAAGAGCTTCACCGGCGGAATGCGGATGCCTTCCTGAAAGATGCTCTCGGCGTCGGTCGGCAGCGAGCCCGGGACCTTGCCGCCGACATCGGTCTGGTGGCCGAACATGGCGGCCCAGCCGAGAAGGCGTCCCTGGCGGAAGATGGGAAGCAGGATGAGCCAGTCATTGAGATGGCTGATCGCCGCCTCACAGGCATAGGGGTCGTTGAGCCAGATGACGTCGCCGTCCTCGATCGTGCCCTCATAGGCGCGCAGGAAGCCGTCGATGAAACTGCCGAACTGGCCGACGATCATCTTGCCCTCGGGGTCGGCGATGAGCGGGAAGGCGTCCCCCTGTTCGCGGATGCCCGGGCTCATCGCGGTGCGGAAAAGGGTCGCATCCATCTCGCTGCGCGCATTCCGCAGCGCGTTCTCGATAATGTCGAGGGTCACGGGATCGATGGTGACGTCCGCAATGGGCGTGTCGTTCGTGGTGATGATGCGGGCGGGCATGGGCTTGGGCTCCCCTCTCTCGCGCTCTTCTGCTCTGCTCGTCGTCAGGCCGGGGTGATGAGGACGTTTCCGAAGTCGTCGACCTCGGCGACGTGATCGGCAAGGACGAGCGTCGTCGAATCCATCTCGACGAGGATGGCGGGACCCGGGATCCGGTCACCGGCACGCAGGCGGTCACGGGCATAGATCGCGGCCTCGCGTGCACCGCCATCGATCCACAGCTCGTGATCGCGCAGCTTGGCGCGCGCCGGGTTGCCGTCTCCCCCGGGCAGGACCTCGGCGGTGACATTGGCCGGGCGGCCAAGGGCCGCGACGCGGAGATTGACGATCTCCTGCGGCGCGTCGAGATTGAAGGTGAACAGCCGCCGATGCTCGGCATCGAAGGCTTGCATGAGACCGGCAAGCCCGGCACCGTCCGCGAAATCCGCGCGCACAATGGCGAGGGGGATCTCGAAGGCCTGACCGGCATAGCGGACATCCGCCTTGAAGCGGTACTCGTGGTCCTTGGCTGGCACGCCCTCGGCATCGAGGTCGGCCGCCACCTCGGCCGCGATCTCGTCAAGCACGGCGGCAATTTCGCTATCGTCGATCTCCTGCGCGAGGCGATTGAAGCTGCGCTGCGATTCGACGCGCATGCGCGTCGTCGCATCGCCATAGGCACACAGCACGCCCGGGCTCGGCGGAATGATGACCGGCCAGGATCCCATCAGCCGACCGAGTGCATTGGCATGGAGCGGCCCTGCCCCGCCGAAGGCCATCAACGCGAATTCGCGGGGGTCATAGCCCTGCTGCACGGAGACAAGGCGCAAGGCGCCGAACATGTTCTCATTGACGATGTCGATGATCCCGGCCGCCGCGCGCATGAGATCAAGGCCGAGGGCGTCGGCGATCTTCTGCACCGCCCGTCGCGCGCCGGCGCGGTCGAGCTGCATGGTGCCGCCCAGGAGCGCCTCGGGCAGATAACCGAGGACCACATTGGCGTCGGTGACCGTCGCTTCGGTGCCGCCGCGGCCATAGGCGACCGGGCCCGGCACCGCACCGGCCGACTGCGGTCCGACACGGAGCGCACGGGTCAGTTCCGGAACATGGGCGATCGAGCCGCCGCCGGCGCCAGGGCATCTCCCCCTTTGAGACAGCCATGGGGGCAGCGCTTGAGTGCCATCACCTTGCACAACAGCAGCGCGGCGCGGCTTGCGGCGGGGATATGGAGAATGAGCATCGACGGGTCGCTCCCTTCCTGCGGCGGTGGAGGCGGATAACGGCCTCGACGGCGGGACGTCCCGCCGCATCCACTGTGCCATCTTGGCCCGTGGCCCGCCAAGCGGCCGGCCCCGCCCTGTGTGGCGCGGTGCAGCGCCTCGGTGTCGGATCAGATCCGCTTCTTGTCGATGAACGCGCCTTGCTCCTGCACAGCGCATGCGACGGCGATGCGAGAGCTGCGCCGCATCAGCGTCAGAATCCTGTCCGGAATTCGCTTGCCCGAAACCCGCGCACGGCAGCGCGCAGGGCATCTGGGGCGACGGTCCTACAGCCTGTCAGCCTGTTCATCCCGAGGCGGCTGCGCAGGGGAATGATCCAGCTTCACAAGGTGCCTTTGATCTGCCATCCGGCTCTTTTGCCTCTG
>JBHHTO010000300.1:0-2332 GCA_046753425.1 Rhodothalassiaceae bacterium
AGCCGGTCGTCGCCTGGCTTGTCGATCGCGGCATGACGCGGCCCCGCGCCGCCCTCGCCGCGGGCACCGCGGCCTGGCTTCTTGGCGCCGCGGCAGCGCTGTCTTTCAATGTCTGGAAGGATGTCCACCCGCTCGCCTTCCTGCCGGGCTGGGAGGGGCGCGGCGTCTTCGACATTCTCGATTATTCGATTTCGAGCCTGCTGCTGCCGGTGAACGGACTTCTCATCGCGCTCTTCGTCGGCTGGGCCCTGCCACGGTCGCTTGTTGCCGCCGAGCTTGCCGATGCGCAACAGCTTCTGACTGCCTGGCGCTGGCTGCTGCGGATCTTCGTCCCCCTCGCCATTCTCGCCATCCTCGTCCTCGGATGAGGCCAGAGAGGAGTTTCGTCTTGTGAGCAATCCCTGGCGCGCCGACTTCCCGATCTTCACGCATTCGGTCTATCTCAACAGTTGTTCTTATGGCGCCTTGTCCCATCGCGTCGAAGCCGCCTATGGCGCCTATCTCGAGAGTCGCCACGCGAAGGGCGCCGACTGGATCGCCTGGTGCGAAAAGAACGAGATCGTGCGCCGGCAGATGGCGCACCTGATCAGCGCCGCGCCGGCCGAGATCGCGGTCACCACCTCGGCCTCGGCGGCCCTCGATTCCCTGGTCTCGGCGCTCGCCCCCGGGAACGGGCGCAACCGCATCGTGATCTCGGATTTCGAATTTCCCACCGTCGGGCAGATCTGGCACGCGCAGGAGGGACGCGGCTTCGAGGTGGTGACCGCACGCGAGCGGGACGGCCTTGTTCCGCTGGAAGAGTTCGATCGCCTCATCGACGAGCGGACGCTCATCGTCTCGATCGCCGATGTCTGTTACCGCAACGGTACCAGGAACGACGTCGCCGCGATCACGCGGCTTGCCCACGAGCGCGGCGCGCTGGTGCTGCTCGATGCCTACCAGGCGCTCGGTGCGGTGCCCATTGACGTGCGCGAACTCGGCGTCGATTTCCTCATCGGCGGGGTGCTCAAATATCTCCTTTCGAGCGCCGGCGTCGGGCTGCTCTATGTCCGCGACGAGCTGATTCCCGGCCTCAGCCCTTATGCGACGGGCTGGTTCGCACAGGCCGACATCCACGCCATGGACATGCACCATCACCGCGAGGCCCCTGACGCCCGCCGCTTCGAGACCGGCACGCCGCCGATTCCCAATCTCTTCGCCGCCGAGGCGGGGCTCGCGCAGATCCTCGAGATCGGGGTCGAGACCATCGCCGAGCATGTGCGGCCGCTGACGGCACGCCTCAAGGCCGGCGTCAGGGACCTCGGTGGCCGGCTCGCCACCCCGGAGGACCCGGACCGCCACGGCGCCATGATCGCGATCCGCAGCCGCGACGACCACGGCCTCGTCGCCCGCCTCGCCGCGCGTCGCATCATCACCTCCTGCCGCGACGGGAACCTGCGCGTGAGCCCGCATTTCTACAATAGCGAGGAGGATATCGACGCCCTGCTCGCGGCGCTTGCCGACAATCGCGACCTGCTCGCCTGATCGGGCGCGCCATCGCCCGGTCAGGATTCGCCGGCGCGCGTCCTGTCTTGCGCCCTGCCCGCAAGGAACGCCTCGAGCAGGGCGTCGGCGGCCGCGGCCGGTGCGCGCTCGCCCGCCGCCACCGCCCTTTCGGTATCCTCGAGGATCGCGGCAACCTGCGGATCGGCGCGGAAGCGTTCGAGGAGGGCGTTCTCGAGCAGGGCCCACATCCATTTGACCTGCTGACGGCGGCGCTTTTCCGCAAGCAAGCCGGTCCCGGCCAGCACCCGCCGGTGGGCCGCGATCGCCTGCTCAAGCCGATCGAGTCCCTCTCCCCCGGGTGCCGAGACGATGATCACTTCCGGTCGCCAGGGCGCATCGGGCGGGGTGACGATGCGGAGCGCCGCCCTGTAGTCGCGGGCGCTCATGCGCGCCCGCTCGGGGTCCTGGTCGGCCTTTGTGACGACAAGGATGTCGGCAAGCTCGAGCACGCCCCTCTTGAGCCCCTGCAGGTCGTCGCCACCCCCGGGCTGCAGCAGCACGAGAAAGACGTCGACCATGTCGGCGACGAGCGTCTCGGACTGCCCCGTGCCGACGGTCTCGACGATCACGATGTCGAAGCCCGCCGCCTCGCACAGGAGCAGGCTTTCGCGGGTCGCCCGTGCGACGCCACCGAGGACGCCGCCGGCCGGCGAGGGGCGGATATAGGCGTTCTCGGACTGGGCGAGCGCGGGCATGCGGGTCTTGTCGCCCAGGATCGAGCCGCCGCCGCGCTGGGACGAGGGATCGACGGCGAGCACGGCGACCTTGTGGCCCTGGTCGATCAGCA
>JBHHTO010000301.1:0-2312 GCA_046753425.1 Rhodothalassiaceae bacterium
CGCGCGAAAGCCTTGATCAGCTCATCCTTCGAGGCAATGGCCGCGATGCGCTCGAGATCGGGCTTCAAGGGCTCGACGCCGAGCGCGTTCAGGCGCTCGGTGTCCATGAAACTTGCGAAATAGTCGCCGATCATCTGCTCGATCGAACCCGGCGCCGCCTCCTGTTTCGCCAGATCCTCGATGATCGCCTTCACCCGCTCCTCGGACCGGTCGCGCAGCACGAGGAACGAGCCATAGCGCGCCTGATCGGGCTTCAGCTCGTAGGTCTTGAGCCAGGTGCCGTTGGCATAGCGGAAGAAATCGTCGCCGGGCTTGACGCTCTCGTCACGTGCCGAAAGATCGACGCCCCACTGCCCAAGTTCCGCCTTGGCCGCCGCCGCCTCCTGCGTGGCCCCGTTGCCTCCCGGATTGTCCCCGCATGCCGCAAGCAGCCCCGCGCAGGTGGCTGCGAGGAGAAGATTCCTGATCTTCATCATCTTATTCCCTTTGTCGCGATATTCCCGATCGACGCGCCGTCACGGCGGTGTCGCCGCTTTAACGCGCAGGACCATGCTAAGCCTTCGCCGACGGAAAGCAATGCTTCCATCGTTGGGCGACAGGGGCGCGCGGCCAGGGCTTGCCTTCGGGACACGCCCAGTCTAGATATACGAGTGCGACGCATTCTTAAAAACGGCCGGTTCTCCACGCGAGGGGTTGGCGAGACGATGGATCTCCGCAAGGACACGAGCCGATCAGATCCGCCCTCCCCTTCGCGGCGGCGCCTGCTGCGCATGGTGGCGGCGGCGGCGGCCGGAGGGCTTGCCACGCTCGCGGGCATCCGCGATTCCGCGGCGGCGGCCGTGGGCCCTGCGACCCTCTGGCGCGGGCGGGTGCTCGGCGCCGAGGCGGAGATCCGCGCCTTTCACCCCGACCGCGATCATGCCGAACGGGCGATCGCCACAGTGATCGCCGACGTCCGGCGGCTCGAAGCGATCTTCAGCCTTCACCGTGACGACTCGGCGCTCACCCGCCTTAATCGCCATGGCTGCCTCGAACCGGTGCCGCCGGACCTGTACCGGCTGCTCGGGCTGTGCCGCGAGGTCCATGCCCGCACGGGCGGGGCCTTCGACCCCACGGTGCAGCCCCTGTGGGCGCTCTATGCAAGCCATTTCAGCCGCCCCGGCGCCGATCCGGCGGGACCGCCACGCGCCGCCATCGACGCGGTGATCGGGCATCTCGGCATGGACAGGGTGATGGTCGCGGAGACGGCGGTGCGCCTGGGCGGGCCGGGAATGGCGCTGACGCTCAACGGAATCGCGCAAGGATTCATCACCGACTGTGCCCATGCCCGCTTCGCCGCGGCAGGGTTTCGTCATGTGCTGATCGATCTTGGCGAATATCGCGCGCTCGGCTCGCGGCCCGACGGTGATGGCTGGCATCTCGGCATTGCCGATCCGGAGGCACCCTGGAAGCTCATCGAGCGCGTCCGCCTCGGGCCGGGACGGGCGCTCGCCACCTCGGCCGGCGCCGGCGCGCCATTCGATGCGGCGATGCGCCACCATCACATCTTCGATCCGGAGACCGGGTACAGCGGGCGGGCCTGGCAGAGCGTCAGCGTTCTCGCAGCGACGGCAACGCTGGCCGACGCGCTGTCCACGGCGCTCGCCGCCGCACCGGCCGACCGTGCCCGGGCGATCCTTGCGCAATTCCCCGGAACGCACGCCATCCTTCTCTCGCCAGAAGGCCGCCTCGTGCGTCTCAGCGCCGGCGACGCCAGAGGATGAAGCCCGATCCGGCAAGCAGGATGAGCCCGAGCGCCGCGGCGTCCATGACATAGGGACCGACCGGCCCCATGAAGCGGCCGCTGTGCAGGTCGGCGACGACGCGATGCAATGCCACGCCCTCGCCGCGATAGGCGGCAAGGGCCGGCGCGAGAGCGGCGGGTGGCGCGGACGCAGGGGGATCGCTCCAGCGCACGTCCCCGCGTTCGTCCATCGGCGTGAAGTCGAGACCATCACGCGTGGCAAATAAGCCGTCCGCGGTGGCAAGCACGATCTCACCACTGGCGCCGCGCCCGATGCGCTCGATCCGTCCGGGCAGGCTCGCCGCGCCGACATGGTCGACGACCTGCCCGTCGGGCGTCAGAAGGAGAAGGGCCTCGGCGCCGGCGACGGCAAGGAGACCCTCCCCTGCCACCGTGCCGACAGGCGCGTCGAGCCGTGTATCGGTGGCGACACCGTCAAGAAAGACCCGGCCGTCGATCCACACCACCCAGTGCTCCCCCGCCCGACCGGCGAGCGGCGCCTGTCGCAATGGCTCGGCATAGAGGCGCA
>JBHHTO010000302.1:0-2308 GCA_046753425.1 Rhodothalassiaceae bacterium
ATCCTGCACCGCTTTCACGGGCTTTCCTATGGCGAGATCGCGGTGCGGCTGGGCGTCTCTGTGAGCAGCGTCGAGAAATACATCATCCGGGCGCTCGACGCATGCCGGCGGGAGGTCGGACGGAGGGGAAGGAGTTGAGGATTTATCAGGGGATTGCGTCTATCCTGGTGGCCAGGGAATACGAGCGGGAGCCTGCCAGCGATGAGTGAGAGGACGCGCGAGAAGGCCCTCGAGGAGGCGACGCGCTGGTTCGCGCGGCTGCGCCGCGATCATGTCAGCGACTCCGAGCGCGCCGCCTTCGAGGCCTGGCGCGCGGAAAATCTCGCGCACCGCCGTGCCTATGACGAGATTTCCGGCCTGTGGTCGATGATGGACGGGCTCGAACCGCAGCCGCGCCCCCTGCATTGCCGGCAGCCGGGTCGCGTACCGCGCCTTGCCGGCGCCCTCGTCGCCTCGCTCCTGCTCATCGTCACCGCGCTCTATGTCGCCGGCTCGGCCTTCGACATCGGCCCCTGGGGGCTGCCGCACTATCGCACCACGCTCGGCGAGCAGCGGACGGTGACCCTCAGGGACGGCTCGCGCGTGCATCTCAACACACAGACCGACATGACGGTCGCCTTCTACGACGTCGAGCGGCATGTCCGGCTGCGGTCCGGAGAAGCCCTGTTCGAGGTCGCCCCCGATCCCGACCGCCCCTTCATCGTCGATGCCGGCGCCGGCCGGGTGCACGTCACCGGAACGCAGTTCAATATCCGGCTCGATGGCGAGGCGGCGGCCGTCACCGTCATCGAGGGCCATGTCGATGTCTCGCGCCGTCTCGATGACCACGGACCGTCGGCACAACTCGTCGCCGGAGAAGGCGTTCTTGTCGATGCCGCGGGGGTCTCGCAGGTGGCAGCGGTCGACATCGCGTCCGTGACCGCCTGGCGCGAGGGCCGTCTCGTCTTTCGCGGCACGCCGTTGCGCCGCGTCGTCGCCGACCTCAATCGCTATTTTGTGCCGGAAATCCGGATCGGCGACCCTTCCCTCGCGGATTTGCGCCTGACCGCCGTCATTCGTCTCGATGACCGAAATGCCATCCTCGAGGCCCTCGAGGCGACCCTGCCGGTCGATGTGGTGACACTGCCGAATGGGCTCAGTGTCCTCACGGAGCGCCGCAAATCCGGGTCGTCATAGATTTCGCAGATTTTTCTTGAGGGGGTTTGTGCGCCGATCGTCTTCCTCCATGAACGCCGCCCGGCAGGGGCGGCCGGCAGCATGCGCTTCAGGGAGGAGGACATGATCGGGAAAGACAGGAAAAGGAATGTGCGGCAGCGGGGGTTCGCGCTGGGGGTCTGGCTGCTCGCCATCCTGCTGCCCGCCATCGCGGCGCAGGCGGCGGAAGAGCGCGAATTCGACATCCCGGCGCAGCCGCTGTCCCAATCGCTGATCGATTTCAGCGTCGCATCGGGGTTCTCGGTTCTCGTTGCCGACGAGCTGGTGGCCGGACGCACCGCGCCGGCGCTCCGCGGCCGCTATGCGCCGCTCGATGCGCTGGAAGGTCTGCTTGCCGGCAGCGGCCTCGTCGCCGAGCGCGTCGATGCGCGCACGGTATCGATCCACGCGCCCGAGGCACGGCAGGAGGCGGGCGGCCGGCAGGAGGCCTCGCTCAGAGGGCTGCAGCCCGGCCGGGTGCCTCCGCCGCGGCCGGAACCGCCGGCGATCACGGTCGAGGAAATCACCGTCACCGCGCGGCGGCGCGCCGAATCGGCGCTCGACGTGCCGATCGCGCTGACCGCCTTCTCCGGCGAGAAGCTCGCCGAATACGGCACCGTCGACATCACCGGGCTCAATGACCTCGTGCCCAATGTCACCTTCGAGGTCTCGCGCAACACCAACACGACGCTCACCCCCTTCATCCGCGGTGTCGGTCAGCAGGATCCGGTCGCCGGATTCGAACAGGGGGTCGGCGTCTATATCGACGATGTCTATCTCAACCGCCCGCAGGGTGCGGTGCTCGACATCTATGACATCGAGCGCATCGAGGTCCTGCGCGGGCCGCAGGGTACACTCTATGGCCGCAACACCATTGGCGGCGCGGTCAAATATGTGACCCGTCGCATCGCCGACGAGCCGGAGCTCGAGCTCAAGCTGTCCGGCGGCTCCTTTCGCCAGATCGATGCGGTGGCCACCTTCAGCCTGCCGCTCGGCCGGGACCTCCGCATGGGCGGCACGGTGGGCAGCTTCCAGCGCGACGGCTTCGGCGACAATCTGACGCTCGGCATCGAGAATGCGAGCAAGGATATCCTTGCCGGCCGGCTGTCCTTCG
>JBHHTO010000303.1:0-2292 GCA_046753425.1 Rhodothalassiaceae bacterium
GCATCTGCTGCGGCCGCCTCCTCCAGAAGGCGCGCATCCTGCAAGCCCTGGTGCACGGCAAGCGCCTGCACCGTTTCCGCAACATCGTGCACGCGGAGAATTTGCACCCCTTTGTCCACGGCTGCAAGGGCGACCGCCAGCGAGCCGGCGAGGCGATGGTCCGGGCGTTCCTCCTGCGCCAGCGCGCCGATGAACCGCTTGCGCGAGGCGCCAAGGAGGACCGGGACTCCAAGGCCGTGAAAGGCGGCGATCCGGTTGATCAGCGTCAGATTGTGCCGCACCGTCTTGCCGAAGCCGATGCCCGGGTCGACGATCAGGCGCTGGCGCGGAATGCCGGCCGCCTCGCAGGCGCGAAGCCGGCCCTCGAGAAAGGCGAAGACCTCGCCCAGCACATCCTCATAGACAGGATTGTCCTGCATCGTGCGCGGGTCGCCGCGTGCGTGCATGAGGACCAGCGGGCACCGGCGTTCAGCCATGAGCGCAAGGCTTTCCGGGTCGTGGCTGAGGGCGGAGACGTCATTGATGATGGCGGCCCCGGCATCGAGCGCCGCCTCCATCACCGCCGCGTGCCGGGTGTCCACCGAAAGCGGTACCCGCGCATCGGCAAGGGCCGAGATGACCGGCAGGATGCGCGCGATCTCCTCTTCCGGCCACAGGGGCGTGGCACCCGGCCGGGTCGATTCGCCGCCGATATCGATGATGTCGGCACCGGCCGCGATCATCGCCCGCGCGTGCGCCACCGCCTGATCGGGCGCTGCGAAGCGGCCGCCGTCGGAAAAGCTGTCCGGCGTCACATTGAGAATGCCCATGACAAGGGGCCGGCCGCTCTGGCGCAGGAGGCGACCGTCCGCCAATGCGAGCGGCGGACGTGTCGTGGTCAGTGCCGTCATGCGCGCGATCGCGCGCGCTGCCATGGGCGACGGCAGGGATGCGGCCCAGGAGTCGAACCCGGTGACGGGAACCAGTTCTCGGCTCCGCTGCCCGTCGGAGCCGGTCAGGATCGCCCGCAGGTGCGAGAAGGCGAGCGGTCCGCCGACAAGGGGGCGGGTTCCCGGGCGGCTCTCCGGAGCGATTCCGAGGGGCACGAGCACGATGTCCGCGCCGCCGGCATTGCCCTCCCCCTTCTGCCTCATACGTCAGCCCTGCGGCTGTGGCTCCGGCTCGAATCCGCCGCTGCCACGGCCGCCACGCCCGGCACGCGGAACCGTGCCGCGGACCGGCGCCGCCGGCGGGGGCGCATCCTCGTCCATCTCGGGCCGCTCGATCCTCTCGCCGCGCAGCAGGGCGCGAATCTCGTCACCGCTCAGGGTCTCGTATTCGAGCAGCGCCCGGGCGATCTTGTGCAGGTCCTTGATATGCTCCTCGAGTATCGCCCGTGCCCGCTGATAGGCCTCGTCGACGAAGCGGCGGATCTCGCGGTCGATCTCCTGTGCCGTCGCCTCCGAGACATTCTGCTGCCGGGCCACGGAATGTCCGAGAAAGACCTCCTCCTCGTTCTCGTCATAAAGGAGCGGCCCGAGCTTGTCCGAGAAGCCGTATTTGGTCACCATCGCCCGCGCAAGGCGGGTCGCCATCTGGATATCGCCCGACGCGCCCGAGGTCACCTTGTCATGGCCGAAGATGAGCTCCTCGGCGACCCGCCCGCCCATGGCGATGGCGAGATTGTCGTGCATCTTCTGACGGGTCTGGCTGTACTCGTCGCGTTCGGGCAGGCGCATCACCATGCCGAGCGCGCGGCCGCGCGGGATGATGGTCGCCTTGTGGATCGGGTCCGAGGCGGGGCAATGCAACGCCACCAGCGCATGGCCGGCCTCGTGATAGGCGGTGAGGCGCTTTTCCTCCTCGGTCATCACCATCGAGCGCCGCTCGGCGCCCATCATGACCTTGTCCTTGGCCTCCTCGAATTCCTGCATGGAGACGAGACGCTTGCCCTTGCGCGCGGCAAGCAGCGCCGCCTCGTTGACCAGATTGGCGAGATCGGCCCCCGAAAAGCCGGGCGTGCCGCGGGCGATCACGCGCGGCTTGACGTCGGGGGCGAGCGGCACCTTGCGCATGTGCACCTGCAGTATCTTCTCGCGGCCGAGTATGTCGGGATTGGGGACCACCACCTGGCGGTCGAAACGACCGGGACGCAGAAGTGCGGGATCGAGCACATCGGGCCGGTTGGTGGCGGCGATGAGGATGATGCCCTCATTCGCCTCGAAGCCGTCCATCTCCACGAGAAGCTGGTTCAGCGTCTGCTCGCGTTCGTCATTGCCGCCGCCGAGCCCGGCGCCACGATGCCGCCCGACG
>JBHHTO010000304.1:0-2272 GCA_046753425.1 Rhodothalassiaceae bacterium
AGCCCTGCCAGCGCGCCTCGGCGAAGCGGCCGGCGCTGTCGCCGGTGGCATACAGATCGGTGATGGTGGTCGCGATTCCGATGGTGGCAAGTTGGCGCGCCAGCACGATCATCATGCGCCGCGAGCGGTTCAGCTCCTCGGCGAAGGGAGCGACGAGCAGGACCTGCGCCCGCCGCGCTGCGGCGGCCGGCTCGACATCAAGGCAGAAGAGAGGGCCGGAGGGGCCGTCCGCAAACCGGGGACGAAGCTGTGTGGTCCCGTCTTGCGTCACGTTGCGCGTTTCGCCTCGACGGCGGCGCTCAGGCTGCCGACCGTGGCGAAGACCTCGCCATTGATCTCGTCGTCCTCGAAAAGGATGTCGAAGCGCTCCTCGAGCGCCGCCACGATGCCCACGACGGCCATCGAATCGAATTCCGGAATCTCCCCGAGCAGGCCCGACTCCGGCGTCAGCCGCGCGCCGCGATCGCCCAGCCCCAGCGTTTCCGTCAGGATCGACCGTACAATCTCGAACGTCGACATCGTGCCCCTTTCCGCTGCCCTCGATGGCAAGGCTCTGTTAGCTTGTGCCGTCTAGTTTGTCCAGAAGTCGGCCGAGGCCGGGCCGCGGAACGTTCGATTGCCCGACATGATTCGAAAAATCGTCAACAATCTGAAAACGCTCGGCTTCGGCACGACATGCCTCTATGCACTCGGCCGCCTCGCCCGTCCGAGCCGCGGCCTGATCGACGTGCGCAGCTATCGCCTCATGGCGCAGCCGGTCGCGGACGCGCCGCGTCTGCCCGAACGTCGCCGGGCCCGCTTTGCGGCGCGTCCTCTCGCGCCGGGGGACAACGCCCTGGCCCGGCTGCCGCTCGATGCCGGTACATGGTCCCGCCGTTTTGCGGCGGGCGCGCAGTGCCTCGGACTTTTTTCCGGCGACACGCTGGTCGCCGCTCTCTGGTTCCAGTTCGGCGACTATGACGAGGACGAGGTCCGCTGCCGTTTCCGCCCTTCCGATCCGGACCGGGCGGCCTGGGATTTCGATGTCTATGTGCAGCCCGACTGGCGCGCCGGCTTCGCCTTCGCGGCGCTCTGGGACGCCGCCGATGCCGCCTTGCGCAGGAGCGGCCGCCGCTACAGCCTGAGCCGCATCTCCGCCTTCAATCTCGCCTCGCTGTACAGCCACCGCCGCCTTGGCGCGCGGGAGATCGGTCGCGCCAGCTTCCTGCGCATCGGCCCCCTCCAGATCTGCACCTCGACGCTGTCGCCGCGTCTCCATTTCTCCTGGCGCGGGGCGGGACGGCCGCTCATCCTGATCCCGGTGCCCGCAGCGGAGGAAAGGGGAACGTCATGATCGGGAGCAGGTGCAGCATGATGGCCACTTGGTTTCCGGACCGGCAATCGGATAAGGTCGCCGCCGGACGGGGCGACGGGGCGGGGCGATGACCCGATTTCTGCACGATCTGATCTTCGAATCGGCGGCCAGGCGGGCAGCGGCGCCGGCGCTCGTTTCCGGACGCCGGAGGCTCGACTATGAGACGCTTGCGGGATATGTCATGTCCCTCGCGCGCGGGCTCGCAGCACGCGGGATGCGCCGGCGCGACCGCGTCGCCATCTATCTCGACAAGCGCCCCGAGACGGTCCTTGCCATCTTCGCCACCGCCGCGGCGGGCGGTATCTTCGTCCCCGTCAATCCGGTGCTCAAGGCGCCGCAGGTGGCGCATGTCCTGAAAGACAGCGGCGCCCGCTTTCTCATCAGCTCGTCGGGCCGCATCGCGGCGCTCGACGCTGTGATTGCCGGCCTGCCGGACCTCTCGGTCATCAGCGTCGATGGTGGCG
Organism: Rhodothalassiaceae bacterium; assembly: GCA_046753425.1. GTDB lineage: Bacteria > Pseudomonadota > Alphaproteobacteria > Sphingomonadales > Rhodothalassiaceae > J134. The sequence goes on from JBHHTO010000304.1 coordinate 1,819, forward strand.
AGAGGGCGACACCCTGGAGCGATCTTCTCGAGGCCGCCGGGCCCGCACCCGAAGGCCCGCGCGTCGACAATGACGTGGCCGCCATCTTCTACACCTCGGGCTCGACCGGCAAGCCGAAGGGCGTCGTGCTCTCGCACCGCAATCTCGTGGTGGGAGCGACGAGTGTCGCGCAGTATATCGGCAACACCGCAGAGGACCGCATCCTCGCCCTCCTGCCCCTGAGCTTCGATGCCGGGTTCAGCCAGCTCACCACCGGCTTTGCCGCGGGGGCAATGGTGGTGCTTCACAATTACCTCCTGCCGCGCGACATACCGCGCATCGTCGCCCGCGAGGGGATCACCGGCCTCACCTGCGTGCCGCCGCTGTGGATGCAGCTTGCCGGCGCCTCCTGGGAGGATGGCGCTGGCTCGAGCCTGCGCTATTTCGCGAACACGGGGGGACACATGCCGCGGGC
>JBHHTO010000305.1:0-2269 GCA_046753425.1 Rhodothalassiaceae bacterium
CTTTAGAACCCGTTCATCATATATCCTACAGCCGGAAAGCCGCCCGCGCCATGACCCCCGCCGAAGTCGAAGAGCTGTTCCGCCGTTTTGCGGCCGCCAACCCCGAGCCGCGAAGCGAGCTCGAATACAAGGACCCCTATACCCTTCTCGTCGCTGTTGTGCTCTCCGCGCAGGCCACCGACGCCGGCGTCAACAAGGCAACGCGCAAGCTCTTCGCCGTCGCCGACACGCCCGAGAAAATGCGCGCCCTCGGGCTCGAGGGAATCCGTGAGCACATCAAGACGATCGGACTTTTCAACAACAAGGCCAAGCATATCTACGAGCTGTCGCGGATCCTGGTCGAGAAATACGGTGGCAAGGTGCCGCGCGACCGCAAGGCGCTCGAATCGCTGCCCGGGGTCGGGCGCAAGACCGCGAATGTGGTCCTCAATGTCGCTTTCGGCGAGCCCACGATCGCCGTCGACACCCATATCTTCCGCGTCGCCAACCGGCTCGGCCTCGCGCCCGGCAAGACGCCGCGCGAGGTCGAGGAAAAGCTCATGCAGGTGGTGCCGCCGCGCTATCGCCGGCACGCGCATCACTGGCTGATCCTGCACGGCCGCTACGTCTGCAAGGCCCGCCGGCCGCTCTGCGACCGCTGCATCGTCGCCGATCTCTGCCCCTATCCGGGCAAGACGGCCTGAGCGGCCGGAACCGAAACCGGCCAGCGGTCCTTCGGCACCAGCAGCGCAAGGCAGTCGGCCGGCTCGAGGCTGTCGCCTGCCGGCGTCCGGGCCGCAAGATGGCGGGCGACGAAACGCGCATCGCCCTGGCGCCGATAGAGGAAGACATCGAGCACGCAGTGACCGTCGGCGAACTGCATCACCTGCACACCGTCCTCGCGCCGCACCAGCGCCGGATGCCCGAGGATCGCCTGCACCGCGGTGGCGTCCTTCTCGAGGATCAGCGCCGCCGTGGGCGGCACCGGTACCGGTGCCGGTGGAGGTGATTCGGATTCGGGTGCGGGCACCGGTTCGGGCGGCGGCGCTGGCGGAACCTCCCTTGCAGCCGGAAGGAGGGTACAGCCGGCAAGAACGCCGGCGAGAACGAGGAGCGTGGCAAGCGTCCTCATGGCGCCGGCGCCGCCCCGCGTCGGCGGGCACCGTGAAAGAGATGGGTCATCATCGCCGCGCCGATGACCGGTGCCGCGAGATTGACAAGGGGCACCATGAACAGTGCTGCGATCACGATCCCGGCCATGAAGGCCTCCCCCTTGCGCTCCCTGCGCCAGCGGGCGGCATCGCGCAGCCCGCCATGGCGCACCGCAATCATCTCGAAATATTCGCGGCCCATGAGATAGCCATTGATGGCAAGATAGAGGACGAGGCTGCCGAACCCGGTGAACAGCAGCACCAGATAGAGCGGCAGGGCAACAAGGTTGAACAGGATGACGAGCAGCGACAGTCGCACGGCCAACCACACCGCCTCGAGCAGCGGCGATCGGCGAATGCCACGGGTGTCGCCGTAATGGGCCGCCTCGACGGCGTCCACGATGCGGTCGAGAAAGAGGCTCATGACGCCCGTCATCACGGCCGGAAAGAGCAGCCACAGGGTGAGAAGAAAGAGCGGGAAGAGAGACAGGCCCGCCGCCCAGTCGATCGCGGTGTCGAGCCAGCCGATACCGCTGTCCGGGATCAGCGGCACGAGGGCGAGAAGCAGCGCGAAGACGAGCAGGAAAACGAGCGCCGAAATCACCAGGCCGAGCAGGAATACCCGCCGGAAGGCGGGGTCACCGAGCTGCGCCAGGGCCAGCCGCAATGCCGAAAGGATGCTCATCGCTTCGTCCTCGCCGTCTCTGCCGCGCGAGCGCGGGATGATGGCAGCATAGCGCCGGGTGCAGAAATGTCATGCGCTTGTGGGCTCCACCGCGTTCGCTATACTCGCCGCCGAATTCGACCCCGCATGAACGAAAAAAGGAGCATTTCGTGAGCGACAAGCCGCTCGATCTCGTGGGCATCGGCAATGCCATCGTCGATGTCCTGGGCCGCACCGATGACGCCTTTCTCGACCGCCACGGCATCGCCAAGGGCGCGATGACCCTGATCGATGCCGCGCGCGCCGACGCGCTCTACGAGGCCATGGGCCCCGCGATCGAGGTCTCGGGCGGCTCGCTCGCCAACGCCACCGCCGGCTTCGCCGCGCTCGGTGGCCGCGCCGCCTATATCGGCAAGGTGAAGGACGACCAGCTCGGCCGCGTCTTCGCCCACGATCTCCGCTCGACGGGCGTCCG
>JBHHTO010000306.1:0-2237 GCA_046753425.1 Rhodothalassiaceae bacterium
CCCTCTCCGGGGGTGGTGAGCGACTATCACCCCCCGGGCGGGCTCGGTGTCCGTGTCGATTCGGCACTTTTTTCCGGCTACCGCATCCCTCCCTATTATGACAGCCTAATCGCCAAGCTGATCGTGCATGGTGCGACCCGCGAGGATGCGCGCCTGCGGTTGCGCCGCGCGCTCGAGGAATATGTGATCGGCGGAATCCGGACCACGATTCCGCTGCATCAGATGCTTGTCGAGGAGCCCGACTTTGTCGCCGGCGATTACCATATCCACTGGCTGGAGCAGTTCCTCGCCGAGCGCTCGCGCTGAGCACGACCGACGGATCGGGCGGCGATGCACGGCCTGACCCCGGAGATGCTTCTGCACGCCTATGCCTGCGGCGTCTTTCCGATGGCCGAAAGCGCCCATGGTCGTGATATCTACTGGGTCGACCCGGAGCGCCGCGGCATCCTGCCGCTGGAGCGCTTCCACGTCCCGCGGCGCCTGCGACGGACGGTCCTGCAGGACCGCTTCCGGGTTACGATCGACCGCGATTTCCGGGCCGTCATCGAGGCCTGCGCGGCACCGGCACCGGGGCGCTCGGGAACCTGGATCAATCGCGAGATCATCGCGCTCTACTGCCGCCTGCACGCACGCGGTGGTGCACATTCGGTGGAATGCTGGCAGGGCGAGTCGCTGGCCGGCGGCCTCTATGGCGTCGCGCTCGGCGGTGCCTTCTTCGGCGAGAGCATGTTCCACCGCGCCCGCGACGCGAGCAAGGTGGCGCTCGTCCATCTCGCCGGCCGTCTCGTCGCCGGCGCCTACCGGCTTCTCGACGCGCAGTTCATCAGCGCCCATCTCAAGCAGTTCGGTGCCGTCGAGATCACGCGCGCGCGCTATCACACGCTGCTCGCCGACGCACTTTCGCGACCGGCCAATTTCTATTCCTTGCCGGAATCGGCCTCCGGCGCGGCCGTCCTGCAGGCGATCACCCAGACATCATAGATCGGATGCTCGAGTCCGTGCAGCGCCGGCGAGGAGGCCACCATCCAGCCGCTGAAGACACGCTTGCGCGCGCCGTCATGCACCTCGTCGATCTCGAGATAGGCGAAGGTCTCGGGCGTTTCCTCCGGCGGCCGCGCGTAGCAGGTGCGGGCGCGGATGAGAAGGCTGCCGAAAGGGACCTCCTTGCCGGCAGGCAGCTCGAGCTCGGTGATCCGCGCGGTGACCTTGTCCAGCGCCCGCACGATAGTGACGGTGTCATCGGCCTGCGGCGCGTGATCACCCGCGACCACGGGACGGCCGATCTGCTGCGCCTCGCGGCTCGGGGCATCCTGCACGGCGACCGTGCCGGCAAGGACCAGCGACAGGAGAAAGGGTGTCACTTTGCCCCACCGTCACTTGCCGAATCGCCGCTGAACACGGCTTTCGAGACCAGCGACCAGATATCGATCGGGTCCTCGGTGAATTCGACCTGGTCGCCCGGTGCGAGATAGTCGGGCGCACCCCCCGGGCTCAGCTCGAGATAGGTGTCCCCGAGCAACCCGTCCGAGGTGATCGAGGCGCCCGAATCGACGGGCAGTCTGATGCTGCGATCGATGACGAAATGAACGACGGCCTGATAGCTGTCGGGGTCGAGTTCCTCGCGCGTGACGGTGCCAACCTTGATCCCCGACAGCCGCACATCGGCGCCGAGATTGAGGCCACCGACGCGTTCGAAGCGGGCGATCAGCGGATAACCGTCCCGCCCCGCCACGTCGGTGGTGGTATAGGCGATATAGAGGAAGCCCGCCGCAACGACGAGGACCACGGCGCCGATCAGGGATTCGACAAGATTGCTGTTCATGTGCGTGCTCCTCGGCTTCCCCTGCCCGCTATTCCGGACGCCAGGGCTCGTACAGCGGACGCACCGCGCCCAGCTTTGCCCCGCGGGCGAGGCTTCCGGGCGGGAAATGGGCCGCCGGCGTACCCGTGAGATTGGGCTTGTGCTCCTTTTCCCAGGGTTTGACCGGCAAGGGCGCCTCGCTTGGCGGAAGATCGGTGGTCTTGTGCAGCCAGCGGTGCCATTCCGGCGGCACGCGCGAGGCCTCGGCCTCTCCATTATAGATCACCCAGCGGCGGCGGCCGTCCTTCGAGCGGTAATAGACATTGCCCTCCGCATCCTCTCCCACCCGCACACCATGGCGCCAGGTGAAGAGCGCCGTTCCGATGGTCGCACCATGCCACCAGGTGAAGATCTTGAGAAACATTGTTCTGAAGAT
>JBHHTO010000307.1:0-2233 GCA_046753425.1 Rhodothalassiaceae bacterium
AAAATAGCCGCAAGGCTGGCCCCCACTCACCGAAGCTTGATCGCAGCCCGGCACCGCTCGCGGGGCTCAAGGGCTGCACATGATGCCGCGATGACGTAGCATTCCCGCACCAATCCCTGCCGCCGGAGCCGAAGCCATGCTGCCCGAGATCGTCGTCGATACGCTCGCCATCCTCGCCTCGCTCTTCATCTTCTTCATAGGCCTCGCGGCGCTCGTCCTCGTCGTCCTCTATGTCGTCGACCGCACGCAGACGACGCATGCCATCCGCCGCAACTATCCGGTCATCGGGCGCATGCGCTATGTGCTCGAGGATCTCGGAAAGTTCCTGCGCCAGTACATGTTCGCGGCCGACCGCGAGGAAATGCCCTTCAATCGTGCGCAGCGTTCCTATGTCTACCAGGCGGCGAAGAATCTGGGCACGACGCGGGCCTTCGGATCGACCCGCGACATCCGCCCCGCCGGCACCGTCCTTTTCGTCAACTGTCCCTTCCCGACACTCGAGGCCGACGCCGTCGAGACGAGCCCGGTCACGCTGGGCGCGGAGAGCTGCCCCCGGCCATACAGCACGGCGAGCATCTTCAACGCCTCGGCGATGAGCTATGGCGCCCTGTCGACGCCGGCGGTGCGGGCGCTCTCCCGCGGCTGCGCGAAGGCGGGCTGCTGGCTCAATACCGGCGAGGGCGGACTCGCACCCTGGCATCTCGAGGCTGGTGCCGACCTCGTCTTCCAGATCGGCACCGCCAAATACGGGGTGCGCGATGCCCGGGGCCGGCTCGACGCGGACCGGCTCCGCGCGATCGCCGCCCATGAGCAGGTGAAGATGATCGAACTCAAGCTGAGCCAGGGCGCCAAGCCGGGCAAAGGCGGCATCCTGCCCGCCGTGAAGGTGACGGAAGAGATCGCGCGCATTCGCGGCATCCCGCCCCATGAGGCCTCAATCAGCCCCAACCGGCACCCCGAGATCGACAATGCTGACGAGCTTCTCGACATGATCAACCGCATCCGCGACATCGCCGGCAAGCCGGTCGGCTTCAAATGCGTGGTCGGCGCCTATGGCTGGTTCGAGGACCTGTTCGAGGCGATCCATCGCCGCGGCACCGCTTCCGCCCCCGATTTCATCACCATCGACTCCTGCGACGGCGGCAGTGGCGCGGCACCCATGAGTCTTCTCGACTATGTCGGCCTGCCCCTGCGCGAGAGCCTGCCTATGGTGGTCGATCTGGTGACCGGCTATGGGCTCCGCGATCGCATCCGCATCATCGCCTCGGGCAAGCTGATCAATCCCGCGGACGTCGCCTGGGCGCTGTGTCTGGGAGCGGAATTCGTCAATTCGGCGCGCGGTTTCATGTTCGCGCTGGGCTGCATTCAGGCCATGCAATGCCATCTCAACACCTGCCCGACCGGCGTCACCACCCACAATCCACGCCTGCAGCGCGGCCTCGTGGTCAGCGACAAGGCCGAGCGCGTCGCAAATTATGTGCGCCACATGCACAAGGAAGTGGGGGTCATCGCCCATTCCTGCGGCGTGCCGGAGCCGCGGAGTCTCCGGCGCATGCACGCGCGCGTCGTCGGGCCGGACGGCCGGAGCCGGCCCCTGGACGCGGTCCACCCCCTGCCCCCACCGGGAAGCCTTCAGTAGCGGAGCCGGCTCAGGCGGAGGCGCGTGTCGCCTCCTCATAGGCATTGCAGATGGCGGCCCTCAGCGCGGGCACGAGATCGGTCCGCAGCAGCATGCGCTCGAGTATCACCACACCGCCATCCTCGAGAAAGGCCTCGATCAGCATGCTGTCCATGGCGGCACATTGTGCGACGGCGGCGACAAAGAGCGGCGAATCGCCGCGCTGTGCATAGGCGATGAGGCGATCGCCGCCGAGCTGCCCGTGCTTTGCCATTTCCTCGAGATAGGCCTCGATCCGTTCCATTGGTGCGCGCTCGATCGCGCGCGCGACCGCCTCGTCGCGGGCCAGACCGGCGAGATAGGTGGCATGGTCGATGTCGAGATCATAGACGGCGCTCAAGGCCTCGGCGAGGCGGGCCGAGAGATGGTGCGTCAGACTCTCGATGCGCGCGAGATCCATCCCCTCGTGCGCCGCGAGCCGGCACAGGAGACAGGGACGCCTGTCGACCGGCAGGGCGATCCATTTCGCCGGGTCGGTCGGCTGCAACTCCTCGGGCAGGGTACCGAGAAGCGCCTCCAGGGTTTCATCCTCTTCCAGGGATTCCGCGGGCAGGG
>JBHHTO010000308.1:0-2230 GCA_046753425.1 Rhodothalassiaceae bacterium
GACGGCAAGATCCGGGTGCAGATGCACTGCTATCGCGGCGACGAGATGGCGCAGGTGATCGACATGTCGAAGGAGTTCGGCTATCAGGTCGCCGCCTTCCACCACGCCGTCGAGGCCTACAAGGTCGCCGACCTGCTCGCCGAGAACGGCATCTGCGCCGCCATGTGGGCCGACTGGTGGGGCTTCAAGCTCGAGGCCTATGACGGCATCCGCGAGAACATCCCCTTCGTCGATCAGGCCGGCGCCTGCGCCATCGTCCATTCGGATTCGGCGATCGGCATCCAGCGTCTCAACCAGGAGGCGGCGAAGGCGCTAGCAGACGCGCGGAAGGCAGGGCTCAAGATCACCAAGGCGCATGCATGGACCTGGCTCAGCTACAATCCGGCGAAGGCGCTCGGGATCGAGGACAAGACCGGCAGTCTCGAGCCGGGCAAGAACGCCGATGTGGTGCTGTGGTCGGGCGATCCCTTCTCGGTCTACACCAGGGCCGACGAGGTCTTCATCGACGGCGCGCTGATCTGGGATCGCAAGGACCCGGCGCACCAGCCGGTAAGCGACTTCGAGCTCGGCCAGCCCGGGGAAGGAGACGTGAAATGAGCCGCATCGCACTTCTCCTTGCCGCCGCCCTTGTGCTTCTCGCCGGGCCGGCGGCTGCCGAACGGGTCGCCATCGTCGGTGGCACCGTCATCACGATGGGGGCCGAAGGCAAGCTTGAGACCGGCACCGTGCTTCTCGACGGCGACCGCATCGAGGCGGTGCGCGCCGGCGACGCGGCGCCCGATGGTTATCGGGTTGTCGACGCCCATGGCAAGATCGTCACCCCGGGCATCTTTGCCGCCAATACGGCGCTTGGCGCGGTCGAGGTCAGTCTCGAGGAGTCGACGCGCGACACCGGGGTCTCGAAGGAGGCGCCCTTCTCCGCCGCCTTCGACATCTCGTACGGCATCAACCCGCGCGCCAGCGCGATCGCAGTGAGCCGCATCGAGGGCATCACCCGGGCGGCGGTGGTGCCGGGCGGTCGCGATCACCTTTTCTCGGGCTATGGCGCGCTCATCCATCTCGGCGATGCCAAGGACATCGTCACCCGTCCGCGCGCCTTCGCGGTGGCCTCGCTCGGGGCCTCCGGCGGGGCGCGGGTGGGCGGGGCCCGCGGGGCGGCGGTGGTCTATTTCGTGACGGCCATGCGCGACGCCGATCGTTATGCGCGGATGCGCGACAAGAACGATTTTCACGGTCTCGTCCTCTCGGCGCTCGATGCCGAGGCGCTCGTGCCGGTGATGCGCGGCGAGGTACGGCTTCTGATCACCGCCAACCGGGCGAGCGACATCACGCAGATCCTCAAGCTCGGGCGTGAGATGCCGAAGCTCCGGATCGCCATCGTCGGTGCCGAGGAGGGCTGGATGGTGGCCGACGATCTGGCCGCCGCAGGTGTGCCGGTGATCGTGCATCCGTTCCAGAACCTGCCCGGCGATTTCTCGCGCCTTGCGGCGACCCAGGCCAATGCGGCGCGGCTCGCAGCGGCCGGCGTCGCGGTCACCATCGCCGATGAGAGCAGCGACGGGCACAATCCGCGGCTCGTCCTGCAATATGCCGGCAATGCGGTGGCAAACGGCATGAAGTGGGAGGACGCCATGGCCGCGATCACCATCAATCCGGCGCGGCTTTACGGCGTGGCGGACGAGGTCGGCTCGCTCGAGCGCGGCAAGGCGGCCGATGTGGTCGTCTGGGACGGCGATCCCCTGGAGGTGATGTCGAGCCCCGATGCGGTGTTCATCCGCGGCGAGGCGATCCCGCTCGTCTCGCGCCAGACGAAGCTCCGCGACCGCTACAGGGATCTCAAGGGCAAGACTCCCTTCGCCTATCGGAGATAGGCACCACCCAGGCGGAGCCTGAAAGGCCGGAAGGATTCGACCTTCCGGCCTTTTCGTCATGCCCTTGTTCCCGTTATCCGCCGCCCCGCGCCGCGATCTCCGCCAATGCCGCTTCGTTGACCCGGCCACGGTGGTGAAAGGCGCGACCATAGGCGAGGGGCGTGACGCCGCGATATTCGTGGACGCGTTCGTCACCCGTGAACCGGATTCCCTCGCGGATCGAGGCAACGGCATTGGGGTCGGCACCATGGTCGAGCAGCTTGCGCGCCATCCCGGCGCGTCCCTTGAGAATGGCGCGTCCCAGCGCCCATGCCCGATCCTGACCGGGCAGGTCGAGAAGAGCATCGAAGACGCGGGGG
>JBHHTO010000309.1:0-2212 GCA_046753425.1 Rhodothalassiaceae bacterium
GGTGGGCCGGCCGACCTCGTGCTCTCCGACATGGCGGCGCCGACGACCGGGCACCGGCAGACCGACCATCTGCGCACCATGGCGCTGTGCGAAGCCGCCTTCGCCTTCGCCTGCGACGTGCTGGCGCCGGGCGGCAGTCTGGTCGCCAAGGTGCTCGAAGGCGGCACCAGCGGCGACCTGCTCGCCGAGATGAAGCGGCGGTTCCGCAAGGTGCGCCATGCCAAACCGCCGGCGAGCCGGCCGGAGTCGGTGGAATGGTATGTGGTGGCACAGGGGTTCCTCGGCCGCGATGGGGCAGCATCGCCCGCAAGGGGGCGGTGAGAAAGCCACTGGCATCTGCCGCCACGGGGTGGCATACAGGCGCGCAACCCGCATCTTACGGAGCGAAGGAGCGATTTGAGCCCATGGACATCCGCCTCGGTCTCACCTTCGACGACGTGCTCCTGGTTCCGGGTCCTTCGGACGTCCTGCCCGGCGAGGTCGATGTCGGCACACGCCTGACGCGCGATATCGGGCTCAGCATTCCCCTGCTTTCGGCGGCCATGGACACGGTGACCGAGGCCGACCTCGCCATCGCCATGGCGCAGGCCGGTGGCATCGGCGTCCTGCACCGCAACAACACGATCGCCGAACAGGCGGAGATGGTGCGGCAGGTGAAGAAGTTCGAGGCCGGCATGGTGGTCAATCCGGTCACCATGTATCCCGACCAGACGCTGGCCGACGCGCTCGATCTCATGGCGCGGCACAAGATCTCGGGAATCCCCGTGGTCGAGCGGGCGCCCGGCCCCGGCCCCAAGCCGCTGGTCGGGATCGTAACCAATCGCGATGTCCGCTTTGCCACCGATCCGGCGCAGCCGATTTCCGAGCTGATGACGCGGGAGGGGCTGGTCACCGTGCCGGCCGGCGTCGATCGCGAGACCGCCAAACGCCTCTTCCACCGCCACCGGATCGAGAAACTGCTGGTCGTCGATGAGGCGTTCCGCTGCATCGGCCTCATCACCGTCAAGGACATGGAGAAGGCGACCGCCTATCCCCATGCCGCCAAGGACGCCAACGGCCGCTTGCGGGTCGCCGCCGCGACGACGGTCGGTGACAAGGGGCGGGCGCGGGCGGAGGCCCTGATCGAGGCCGAGTGCGACCTCATCGTCCTCGATACCGCGCACGGCCATTCGGCGCGGGTCATCGCCGCCACTGAAGCGATCAAGCGCCTGTCGAACCGGGTACAGCTTCTCGCCGGCAATGTCGCCACCGCCGAGGCGGCGCGGGCGCTGATCGACGCCGGGGCGGATGCGATCAAGGTCGGCATCGGTCCGGGCTCGATCTGCACGACACGCGTCGTCGCCGGCGTCGGCGTGCCGCAGCTCAGCGCCATCATGGACGTGGTCGCGGAAGCGGCCCGGCACGATATCCCGGTCGTCGCCGACGGCGGCATCAGGACCTCGGGCGACATTGCAAAGGCGATCGCGGCCGGCGCTTCGGCCTGCATGATCGGCTCGCTTCTCGCCGGCACCAGCGAGGCACCGGGCGAGGTCTTCCTCTATCAGGGCCGCTCCTACAAGGCCTATCGCGGCATGGGCTCGGTCGCCGCCATGGCCCGCGGCTCGGCCGATCGCTATTTCCAGGAAGACATAAAGGACGATCTCAAACTCGTCCCGGAAGGCATTGAAGGGCAAGTCCCATTCAAGGGGCCGGTCAAGCAGGTCCTGCACCAGATGGTGGGCGGCCTCAGGGCCGGCATGGGCTATGTCGGGGCGCGCACGATCAGCGAGCTGCACGAGAAGGCACGCTTTGTGCGAATCACCAATTCCGGGCTTCGCGAGAGTCATGTGCACGATGTCACGATCACCCGGGAATCGCCCAATTATCCCGGGAAATAGGAAGGCCGGACGGGGCGGCGGCGGACGCGGACAACTGTTTCGATGACACCGGGTGCACGACTGGCGGCCGCGGTCGCGATTCTCGGCGCCATTGAGGCCGCCTGGCGCGGCGGCGGCGCGGCGGCGGACAGCATTGTCGAGCGCTATTTCCGGCAGCGTCGCTATGCCGGCTCGCATGACCGGCGCGCGATCACCGCCGAGGTCTATGCCGCCCTGCGCGAGCGCGGGCTGCGCCTCTGGCGGCTCGCCTCGGAGGGTCTCGAGGCAACAGCGGAGCGCCAGATCCTGCTCGGCCGTCTATGTGCGGGGGATGTCGACCCGGCCTGGACCAGCAT
>JBHHTO010000310.1:0-2177 GCA_046753425.1 Rhodothalassiaceae bacterium
TCGGCGAGGAAATCAACCGCCGAGCCGAGCCCGATGAGCACACCGCCGCGGCGGACCCAGGCCTTCAGATTGGCGACCCCGTCCTCACCCAGAACCTCGCGATAGCTCGCACCCCCGAACCCGGACTGCGCCGGCAGGATGAGAACGTCGAAGCGGTCGAGACCGTCCGCGCCGAGCCGCCGCGTGCGGACCGGCGTCGTCGGATAGCCATAGCGCCCCTCGAGCAGGAAGCGCGTATTGCCCGCCGAATAGGGGCTCGTCGGCAGGTCCCAGGCGATCGCCACCCTCGGTGCCGGCTGCGGACGCACCTTGCGCGAGCCGAAGCTCGGGCCTTCGACGATCCAGCTCGAGGCAACCCCGGTGACCGTGGCACCGGTTGCGGCAGCCAGATCGGCAAGGGCCTTCTTCACTCCGTCCGGCTTATCGCTGACCGGGAAAATGAGGGACCCGGCGGGATAGGTCCCGCCGCCGGCGAGCGTGAAGGCCTCATCGGCGCTCCGGACCTCGAGCCCGGCTCGCAGCGCCGCGGTGAGAAGCCGCGCTGCAGGCGCCTCGCCCCAGCGGGCGAGATAGGCGACCGGCTCCCCCGTCGCAGGCTCGACGAGGCGGCCTTGCGGCCTCTCCCCGCCGCGCACCGGCACCGTCGCCACGCGCACCCCGTCGCCGCAGCGATCAACCGCGACATTGAAGAGATAGGGCAGCGACCAGGCGGTGATGTCGTAGATCTCGTCGGGCAGGCCACGCTTGCGACGCGCCTCCTGCGTCGCGACGAAGCTTTTCTCCATCTCGACATCGGGCTCGAGCAGAACCGCAAGCCGCCGCTTTTCCGGCTGCGCTGCGTCGATGACGTAGCTGCCCGCCGGATAGCGCGTGCCGCAGGCGCGGAAATCCGCGGTCGCGCGGCCGACCTCGATACCATGAAAGGCGAGAAGCCGCGCCAGCCGCGCACTCGCCGCCGGCGTATCCCCGACCGGCAGGATATAGCTCCGCGTCGGCCCGCGGCGGCCCTCCTCGATGGCGCTCCGGCGATAGTCGTAGAAGTCGCGATAGAGCTTCTCGCGGTTCTCCGCCACCACCTCGGCGGTCGAAATCGAGGTGATGAACTGGTGCCGCACCGCATCGGCATAGCGGAGCGTGCTGCCGTCGCGACGGCGGAAGACGAGCCCGCGCGGGCTCGCCTGCTCATAGGTCATGGCGATGCCGCCATAATAGCTCGGCCAGCTCGCGCCATAGCCGGGATAGAAGGCGTCATAGACCTCACGGTTGAAATAGGCGATGCCGAAGCGGTCGAAATAGGCCGCGTGATGGCGCCCGAAAAGCTGAAGATTGGCGCGTTGCGTCGCCGTCAGATGGGGATTGAAGGGCACCGCCTCGGGGGCGAAGAAATAGGTCTCGTCGCCGCTCATCTCATGGGCATCGACCATGACCAGCGGCAACCATTCCCTGAGCGCGGCGATCTGGCCGCGGATCTCGGGCTGCGTCACCCTCAGCCAGTCGCGATTGAGATCGAAGAGATAGTGATTGGTGCGCCCGCCCGGCCAGGGCTCGTCATGCTCGGCGGCGAGGCGATCGGCAGCGGGCACGATGCCGAGCGCCTGCTCGTAATGATGGACGAAACGTGCGCGGCCGTCGGGGTTCTGCATCGGCACGATGAAGACAATCGTGTTCTTCATGATCGTCCCGATCCGGGGATCCTTGCCTGCGAGCAGGTGATAGGCGGTGAGCAGCCCGGCATCGGTCGAGGAGATTTCGTTGCCATGGACGCCGTAGGAGAGCCACACCGTGCCCGGCAGGCGGGCGATCAACGCGTCGGCCTCGGCCTTGGTCGTGCGGCGCGGATCGGCGAGCTGCGCGATGTCGGCCCGGATCGCGTCGAGGCGGGCGATCGTCTCCGGTGCGGCGATGATGGCATAGACGAGCCGCCGCCCCTCCCAGCTCTTCGCATAGTCGACGAGGCGCACGCGGTCGGGCGCGGCCGCGGCCAGCGCCTCGAGATAGCGGATTGCCGCCTTGGGCTTGGTAATGACGGTGCCCGGCGCATGGCCGACCACCTCCTCAAGGCGCGGAATCGCGGCATCGAATTCCATCCCCGGCCAGGCAAGAAAACGCTCCTCGGCCGCGGCCGTACCGGCCAACAGCACACAGAAAAGGCACAGAAGCGTGCGCATGGTTCCCTC
>JBHHTO010000311.1:0-2159 GCA_046753425.1 Rhodothalassiaceae bacterium
CAGGGCGCTCATGCTCCTGGCGCTCTTCGCCTGGCCCGCCGCGGCGGTGGCCGCAAGCCCTGATCCCCCTTACTGTCCCGCCAGGCCTCAACACGCCCACCAGGCAACCAGTGCGACTCCGGCGGCGGCGCCAATGCAGGCGAGGCAGCCCGGATTGGTGATGCCGCCGGCGCTGCACAGGGCGACACAGGTGTTGAGTGCGCCCGGCGAGCGTCCGATGACCCCGGCGATGATCGCAAAGACGCAGACGAGATAGGGCGGAATCTGTCCCAGCAGCAGAATGCCGACCAGCCTGTTCTCGGCGTTGAAGACGAGATCGAAACCGGTCTCGAGCCCCGGTTCGACGAAAAAGCGGAAACGGTTTTCCGGCAACACCTCGATGATCTCGCTGCCCTCTCGACCGGTGTCGTTGAAGCTGATCATCCAGACCCGCGGCACCTCCGCGCCGCCCGGTCCGACAAGCGGCACGAGCACGGTCCGTGCGCCGGCCGCGGCCGCCGGCAGGCCGCTGTAGACTGCTTCCACAGCGTGATCGAAGTCGGGGGCCACGTCGCGTTTGGCGAAGGCCGGGGCGAAGCGTGCGAATTCCTCGGATTTCCGGACCCGGGTCGAGAGGTCGGCATCGACGGGCCGCGTTTCCTCGAGCACGGGGAGCGATATCGGCTCGCCCGGGCCGGGCGCCGGTTCCCGGGGCGCTTCCTGTTGCGGCCCTTGCCCACAGGCGGCGAGGCCGGCACCCAGCCCCAGAATGCCAAGCGCTCCGGCGCTCCCGGCAAGGAAGGAACGGCGGTCGCTCCCGCGCTGTAGATGTGGGGAGGGGGTGGCGGTGGATTGCATATCGTATCTCCTCGGCAAGAGTGACGCGCGCGACACATGCCGCGCGGGGCGCGGTCCGGGAGACGGGCAGAGAATTCGCCAAGGGGTCCGCCGGGCGCATTCACGCGCGCGCCCGGCGTTTTCTTGTTCTACCAGCAGAGGAACACGGTCTTCACGATCACGACGAGGATATAGAGCACGATGATGACAATGAGCGTGACGATGATCCAGATCGTGATGAGAACGAGGAAGACCAGCGAGATGGTAACGAGAACGAGGATCTCGACAACCACCAGGATGGTTTCCATGACATAGGTGAAGCCGCTGCAGATCCAGCGCAGCCACCAGCGCCAGCTCGCACAGCGGCGACGGCGGATGGTGCGCCATTCCTGGCGCCGCTGCTTGACCCAGCGCTGTACCGTCTTGATGACCTTCTGGACCACGGTCTGGGCCCAGCGATAGCTGCGCTCGATCGCCTTCCAGACGCGCTTGACCCGGGTCTCGACCCAGGTGATCCAGCCGCAGCGCCAGACGAAGATGAGCCACCACAGGGCGATGATGAGCGCGATGAGCAGGAGCGTGCCGGCGGCGGTCACGCCGAACAGCAGGATCGCGATCAGAAGTGCGATCGGAATGATCCACAGGAGCCCGAGGAGCCAGGCCAGCCAGGGATGCGCGAAGAAGATCTTCCAAAAGCGCGGATCCCAGGGCCAGATCATGTGCTCGAACAGCCACCAGAAGGTGGCGAGCAAAAGGAAAAAGGCGGCTAGGACGGCAAGGACGACGGCGATTTCGGCAAAAACAAGTGCCAGAATCTCCAGGATGGCGGCGATCACAAAGAGCAGGAAAATGAGCAGCTTGTCGGTGAAGCCGAGGCCCTTTTCCTGGAGCTCCGGATAGGCGGCGAGAAGGCGGGTGCCGAAGAACGGCAGAACGCTGACAAGCAACAGGAAGAACGCGAAGAATGACGCAAGATTGTGCCAGAACACCGGCTGGACAGGTAGCTGTTCCATCATTTCCTCCCAATGGAAGTTCAGCACTGCGAAGCAGCAGTCAAATTGCTACCATATATTGTGGAAATGTGAAAGCAGCTCCCGAATCCGGATTTATCCTGGCGGGACGGCGGAGCGGGGCTTGACGCGGGCGGGTGAATTGCGCACCTAACGTCGCTCACGTGCCGGCATCCGGGGCCGCCGAGGGCATTCACATCGTGCCGGGCGGGGATCATGGCGGGCCGGCGGGCCGCGAAAAAAGACCGGACGATGGACAAGCATTACGACCCGACGGCAATCGAGGAGAAATGGTACCCGCGCTGGGAGGCCTCGGGTGCTTTCCGGGCAGGC
>JBHHTO010000312.1:0-2143 GCA_046753425.1 Rhodothalassiaceae bacterium
CGGACCACGCCGAGCGGCGTGTGGCCCACTTCCGCCGGATAGAGCAGCCCGTCACGGTCCGCGGCCGCCTCTTCCTCCGCACTGTACGGAACCTGCAATTCGAGGGCGATGACGACATCGACGAAATCCTGTGCCGAAACGTCGCCGCCCGGCGATGCGGCTGGCAGGGAGGCCAGCAGGTCGGCGCACAGACGCAAACGACCCGCCCCATCGTGCATGACATGCGCCAGTTCATGCGCTGCGATACCCGCGTATTGTGCTTCATTGAGCGCCAGCGCGAGAAGCCCTGTCGTCACCCACACGGCGCCATTCGGCAAAGCGAAGGCATAGGGCTCCTCGTCCTTGAGGGCGTAGAAACGCCAGTCGTGTTGCTTAAGGCGCGGATTGGCCTGCGCAATCCCGTATCCGATGTTCGTCGCATGGACGCCATCAAGGCGCGCCATCGTCTCCTCGACCTCGTCACAGGCGAGAAGCGCGGGGTCCTTGGCCGGCGTCTCCATCCCAACCGTCGTGCAGGCGGCGAGGAGTCCCAGCGTCAGAAGGAACAGGATCTGGTACCGGGTCATGGCCACTAGCTGTGGATTGCAAAATTTTCTGGGTCGGCGAGGATCTTGCGGAAGGTGCCGAGGAAGCGCGCCGCGTCGGCACCGTCGTTCACGCGGTGATCGAAGGCGATCGAGAAGGGCACCATATAACGCGCCTCGACATGATAATGGTCGAGGTCGCCGACGATGACCGGCTCGATGCGCCCGCGCCCGCAGCCGAGGATCGCCACCTCGGGATGGTTGATGATGGGAATGAAACCGGTGCTGCCGAGAATGCCGATATTGGTGATGGTGAAGGTGCCGCCCGAGAGATCCTCCGGTGTCACCTTGCCTTCGCGGGCGCGCTCGGCGACATCGCGGATGGCGACCGAGAGGTCGAAGAGGCTGAGCCGGTCGGCATTGCGGATCACCGGCACGATGAGGCCGAGCTTGGTGTCCACCGCGATGCCGACATTGATATAGTCCTTCTCGATGATCTCGCCGGCGTTCATGTCGATGCTGGCATTGAAGCGCGGGTGCTTGCGGAGCGCGATCAGCGCCGCCTTGACGATAAGCACGGTGCGCGTCAGCCGTCCGCCCTCGGCGGCGACGCGGATGGCGTGGCGGCGCCGGAATCGCTCGAGCTCGGTCATGTCGATCTTGTCCTCAAGCATGGCGTGCGGAATCTCGCGCCAGGCGCGCGCGAGATGGCGTGCCGTCGCCTTGCGCACCGATTTGAGCGGTACCCGCCGCACCGGCCCGTATTGCGAGAAATCGGGCAGCGGCTCATAGCTGACCGGGCCCGCGGCAACGGGACCGGTGGCGGCCGCCGCCGCAGGCCGCGCGAGATAGGCCTCGACATCGGCACGGGTGATGTGCCCGCGACTGCCGCTCGCTGGCACATGGCCAAGATCGATACCGAGTTTCTTCGCCAGTTTCCGTGCCGTTGGCGATGCCTTGAGCGGACCCTTCCGCGGCGTAGCTGCCGGTGGCGGTGGTACGGCGGGACGCGATGGCGGGGACGGCGGTGCGGAAGGCGGGGGCGCCGCCGTCTCTGCCACCGGCGCCGCGGCGGCAGCCATCTCGCGCGCGGCTGCGGGTTCTTCTGTTGCAGGCGCGCCGCCCTCGGTATCGACCCGCATCAGGACACCGCCGACCGGTATCGTGTCGCCGACCTCGACCGTGATCTCGGCCACCCGGCCGTGATAGGGCGAGGTGATCTCGATCGCTGCCTTGTCGGACTCGACGACAAAGGCGGGATCGCCGTCCTCGACCCGGTCGCCGGGCTTGACCAGGATCTCGCGTATCTCGACCTCGTGGATGCCCTCGCCAGGGTCCTGCAGCCGGAAGTCCTTGAGCATCTGTCCCTCCTTTAGAGACTGAGCGTGTCGCGGGCCTCGTCGACGATCCGTGCGACGCTCGGCAGATAATACTGCTCGCGGGCAAAATAGGGGGGATGGAGATCATAGCCTGTCACCCGCTTGACCGGCGCCTCGAGCTCGAAGAACGCCTTGTCGACGATGCGGGCACAGACCTCGGCACCGGGGCCGAAGCTCATTGCGGCCTCGTGGATGACGAGCGCGCGCCCGGTGCGCCGCACCGAGGCGATGATCGTCGCC
>JBHHTO010000313.1:0-2134 GCA_046753425.1 Rhodothalassiaceae bacterium
CTCTCCGCTTGATGGCTCGACCTCGCTGTGGTCGGTCGATCTGACGGGATACAACGAGCGGCGCGTGCCCACGCCCAGCGATGCCTCCGATCCGGCCTGGTCGCCGCTCCTCGACGACTGAGGGCGCGGGCGCGGAAAAGACTTTCTTTTCGATAAATTAGCACGCTTGATTGCGTCCGTGTGCAAAGATATAAGACTCACATGCCGGTGCGGCCGGCGGGTCAAGGGACGCATGGCGCGGTGGTGGGCCGCGTGTGATGCACATGACACGCTGCAGGGGGCACGTGAATCCGAAGAGGGAGTTGGAGACATCATGAATGCCTTGCAAACTGCACTAAGGGCTGCGCTCGCGGCCACCGTCGTGGTCCTGCTCGCTGCCTGCAGCGGCACCCAGGTGACCGAGGAGGCGGCGCCCGCGGCACCGCCCGCGGCCGAAACCCAGCCCTCCCAGCCGACACCACCGGCGGTGCCTTCGGGTGATGTGGAGCAGGAAAGGCTTGGCAATCCCTTCGGCGCCGCGACACAGGAGTCGCTCAACTCCTATGCCGGAGACCGCGTCTTCTTCGCTTTCGACAGTGCCGAGCTCTCGCCGCTTGCGCGCGAGACCCTGAAGCGGCAGGCCGAGTGGCTCAACGCGCACCCCAAGGTGCGGGCAACGGTGGAAGGCCATGCCGACGAGCGCGGCACCCGCGAATACAATCTTGCGCTCGGTGAGCGGCGCGCCAATGCGGCGAAGAACTATCTCGTCGCGCTCGGTGTCGATCCCAACCGGCTCAAGACCATCAGCTACGGCAAGGAGCGGCCGGCGGTGCTCGGTACCGGCGAGGAGGTCTGGCGGCAGAACCGGCGGGCCGTCCTGCGGATCGAACGCGCCGGCGCGTAGCTTCGCAGGTCCGCTGGCGGGGGCCGGTACGGCGGCCCTTGCCTTGTTTTTGCCAGAGCGTTCTGCTTCAACAATCGGGCACGCGCCGGATCCTGGTCCCCTGGGCCACCGGGGCGCCGCATCTTGTGGCAGGAGCGGAGGCAGGACATGTGCCGCAATCGCGATCGGAAGACGGGTGACCCTCCGCTGGCGGGGGTCCGGCGCGCGGGGCTCCTTCTTGCCTGCGCGCTCGTCGTCGCCGGTGGCCCGGCGGCCGCCCAGTCGCACGACGACCTCGCCGACCGTGTACGGGCGATCGAGAAGCAGCTCCAGGCGGTGCAGCGCCGCGTCTTCACGCCCGACACCACCTATTTCCCGCGTCAGACCGGCACGCCACCCGCAGGCACGGGGGCGGCGCCGCAGGCGACACCCCTGCTTGCCGATCTCGCGGTGCGTGTCGACGCGCTCGAACGCCAACTGCGCGAACTGACCGGTCGCATCGAGGAGGTGCAGCACCAGAACCGGACGCTCGCCAACCGGCTCGCGCGCTTCGAGCAGGATATCGGTCTGCGCCTGCAGGCGATCGAGAGCGCTGGCCCCGCGGCCGCTGCCGGCGAGAACAGGCAGCCCGCGGAGACAGCCTCGACCGGGGATCGCGCAGGGCAGGCATCGCCGCCGGGCCTTGTCGAGACGCGCACACCCGAGGCGGCGGCGGCTCTCCTTGACCGCTCACGCGGGCCCGCCGCTGCGACCGCCACGCCAGCGCCATCCGCGCCGGCGGTGGCCGAAGGCAGCGATCCGGAAAAGGACTATGAGGCCGCCTATGCGTTGCTGCGGCGCGGCCAGATCGCCGAGGCCGAACAGGCCTTCCG
This sequence comes from Rhodothalassiaceae bacterium, assembly GCA_046753425.1. GTDB lineage: Bacteria > Pseudomonadota > Alphaproteobacteria > Sphingomonadales > Rhodothalassiaceae > J134. Next base: position 1,735 of record JBHHTO010000313.1, read on the forward strand.
CGCCTTTCTTGCCGCGCATCCCGATCATCCGCTGGCCGGCAACGCGCAGTACTGGCTGGGCGAGACCTATTATGTGCGCCGCGATTATGCGCGCGCGGCACAGGCCTTCCTCACCGGCTATCAGGACTTTGCCAAGGGACCCAAGGCGCCGGACAGCTTGCTCAAGCTCGCCATGAGCCTCGCCGCCCTCGGCCAGACCGGGGATGCCTGCGCCGCCTTCGACCAGCTCGAGACGAGCTATCCGAACGCGGAGGAGCGAATCCGCCGTCGCATGACCGTGGAGCGAAGCCGTATCGGCTGCCCATAGAGCGATGAGCACGCCCGACCGCCCGGTCAGCGATGGCGAATTCGCGGACGCGATGGCACGGCTCGGCCTCGCGCCCGAAGATCCACTGGCCGT
>JBHHTO010000314.1:0-2105 GCA_046753425.1 Rhodothalassiaceae bacterium
GCCCAAGTACCAACGGCTCGTCGTGTTCGTGGCCGGCCCGCTGATGAACATCGTACTGGCCTTGCTTCTGGTGTGGCTGGTGCTGTGGGTCTACGGCATGGAAGAGGTGCCCGAGTCCCACTGGATGGTCAGCGAGGTCCTCGAGAACTCTCCCGCCGAGGCCTCCGGCGTCGCGGTCGAGATCGTGGTCCTGATGCTGCTCTATATCGATCAGTCGCTGCGCCGCCATCGTGCCGCGGCGGCAGAGGAAGGCCGATCATTCGGCGCCGAGGATCTGCGCGCCGCAATCGTCGACGGGGCGCTGATGCGCGTGCGGCCGATCATGATGACCGCGATGGTGATCATCGCCGGCCTGTTGCCGATCATGATCGGTTCCGGTACAGGCTCGGAGGTGATGCGCCGCATCGCTGCGCCGATGGTGGGGGGCATGGCCAGCGCCACGATTCTCACGCTGCTCGTCCTTCCCGCCCTCTATTCGCTGTGGCGGCAGCGGCAGCTTGGCCACGGACGCCTGCCGTCGCCGGATGCGCCGCAAGCGGAGGAGAGCGTGTGAAATCCCACAAATACATCTCGCAGATTCACAAGTTCGTCGGACTCGTGATCGGTATCCAGATCCTGCTCTGGACCGCCGGCGGCTTCGTCATGAGCTTTTTCGACATCGAGCGCGTGCGCGGCGAGCATCTGATCGCCGCGCAGGCGCCGCAGCCGGTGCCACCGGCGGCGCTACCGGCCTCCGTTCGCGCGGTAGCCGGAAATCGTGACATCGATTCGGTGACGCTCGAATTCCGTTTCGATCGCCCGCTCGCCGAGGTCATCTTCGCGGACGGCAGCCGCGCGCTCGTCGATCTCGCCAGCGGGCGGCTTCTGTCGCCACTCGATGGCGCATGGGTGCGGCGCATTGCCAAAGCCGACTATGCGGGCGATGCCGACATCGCGGCGATGGAGCTGATCCGCGCGGATCCGCCGCAGGAATATCGCGGGCCGCTGCCGGTGTGGCACGTGGCGCTCGCCGACGATGAAGAGACGACGCTCTACATTTCGCCTGAAACCGGCCGCGTGCTGGCGCGGCGCAACGATATCTGGCGGCTCTATGATTTCTTCTGGATGCTGCACATCATGGACTATGAGGAGCGGGTCGATTTCAATCACCCGCTGCTCGTCACGGCGGCAGTCATCGCCTTTCTGATGGCGCTGAGCGGCATCCTATTGCTGTTGTGGCGGCTCGGGCGGCGCGATTTCGCCTGGATCGGGATCGCCCGGACAGGACGACGATAAGGCACGGCGCATCGCTGGCGCCGGCGCCCTTGCAGGTCACCGTTTCAAAACTGTGCAAATTGCGACGCGGACCGACCTCAGACGCGGTTGTCGAGGACGATACCTGTCACGTCCCGCAGCTGCGCGACCAGCTTGAGGATCTCCTCGGGCGGGAATTGCCGCACCACCTCGCCGGTCCGGCTGTTCACCGACTGGTAGACGAAACGACCGCTGTCGTCGTCCTTGAAGACGCGCAGCCGGCGGCCGTCCGAGGGCTCGCCGATAACGTCGCGCAGCAGACTGCCGAGCGCGTTCTCCGCTTCCTTCTGAAGATCGGCGGGTCGAACCGGCGCGCTCGTGCGTGTCGAGGTCGGCGCCGAGGATGCCGCACGGTTGGCCTCGGACGGAACCACAGCGGCAGCCTGCTGCGGGCGCCCCTGCGCCGCCGGGGGAGAGGCCCGTGCGCTTGTCTCCGCCTGGCCGCGGCTGTTGCCTGCCAGGAGAAGCGCCGGTCTGATGGGATCGATCTCTTCCATGTCGATAGCCTTGCTTCGTGAACCGAACGTGGTCCCGACACAGCGTGCAAGAGGTCCCTCATCGGTCTCCGTTCAGCGATCCTTTGCGATGTCGCTTCCGCGAAGCGGGGGAGCGGAACCCGCGGCGCCCCGAAGCGGCGCCTCGTCCCGCTCCCCGCGCGTCGATTACCGGAAGAGCGCCAGGATCGAGGACGGAGCCTGATTGGCGATCCCGAGGGCCTGAAGACCGAGCTGCTGCTTGACCTGCAGCGCCTGCAAGTTGGCCGACTCGCGTGCCAGATCCGCATCGACGAGATTGCCGATACCGACCTCGAG
>JBHHTO010000315.1:0-2072 GCA_046753425.1 Rhodothalassiaceae bacterium
GGACGCTCAAGGCCTATGTCAACAAGGCGGAGTACGCGGAACATATCGCCCTCGTCAAAGGCGACGTCGGCGGCGACGAGCCGGTTCTCGTGCGCATGCACGCGCTCAACCTGTTCGAGGACATCATCGCCGAGGCGAACGGGCGCGCGGGGCAGCTTCATCACGCCATGGAGATGATCGGCGCGGCGGGGCGCGGCGTCGTCGTCGTCATCCGGGATGCGCGGCCGGATCGGCTGACCGAGCTCATGCAGGCCCGCCGCGAGCCGCCGCGGCCGAAGCAGGATGCCGCCGCACAGGCGCTCCGGGACTATGGTATCGGGGCCCAGATCCTGCTCGATCTCGGCGTCCGCCATATCATTCTCCTGTCGAACACCAGGCACAATATCGTCGGCCTTGAGGGCTACGGGCTCGATATCGTAGAACAGCGCACCATTCCCACCGACGGCTGACGGGAGCCATGTCCGAGACATCGCCCATTCTGATCGTGGAGGCGCGCTTCTACGAGGACATCGCCGACGAGCTCGTCGCCGGTGCGTCGGAGGCGCTCGCCGCGAAGGGGTGCCAGGTGATCGATCGCATCGCCGTTCCCGGCGCCTTCGAGATCCCGGCGGCCATCGCCATCGCGGCGCAGGCGGCCCGGTCCGGCGGCGGCCCGGACTATGCCGGCTATGTCGCGCTCGGCTGCGTCATCCGTGGCGAGACCACGCATTACGACTATGTGTGCAGCGAGAGTGCACGCGGCCTTATGGAGCTTGCGGTGCGCGAGCGCCTGGCCATCGGCTATGGCATCCTGACGGTCGAGACTCGCGAGCAGGCCTGGGCGCGTGCCGATCGCGGTCGCGGTAACAAGGGCGCCGCCGCCGCCGCCGCCTGCTGCGACATGATCCGGCTCAAGGCCCGCTACGGGCTCGGCCAATGACGCAAGCGCGCAAGGAACGCAACGGTGCCATGCCACGCTCGGCGGCGCGCCTCGGAGCGGTACAGGCGCTCTATCAGCTCGACCTCGATCCCGACGCCGACGCCGATTCGGTCGTCGCCGAATTCGAGGCGCACCGGCTCGGCCGTGAGATCGAGGGGGCGCTTTATGCGCGTGCCGACCGGGCGCTTTTTGCCGATATCGTGCGCGGTGTCGCGGCCCGGGGCGCAGAAATCGATCGCCTGCTCTCGTCGGTGCTCGCCGAGGGCTGGCCGCTCGAGCGCCTGGAATCGGTGCTGCGCGCGATCCTGCGCGCGGGCACCTATGAGCTTCTCGCCCGGCCGGACATTCCGACCGCGGTCATCATCAACGAATATGTCGATATCGCGCACGCCTTCTTTGACGATGCCGAGCCCGGCTTCGCGAACGGGGTGCTCGATCGGCTGGCGAAGGAGATCCGCGCCTAGGTGAGGGAATTCGATCTCATCCGCTCGATCCTCGCCCCGCTCGCCGAAGCGGGACCGCCGGCCCTTGGCCTTGCCGACGATGCCGCAATTCTCGCCCCCCCACCGGGCTGTGAGCTCGTGCTCAGCAAGGACCTGATGGTGGCCGGCGTCCACTTCTTTCCCGACGACGCACCGGACCTCGTGGCGCGCAAGCTGATGCGGGTCAATCTCTCCGATCTTGCGGCGATGGGGGCCGCGCCGCTCGGCTATCTCCTCGGGCTCGCCTTTCCCGCCGCGATCGACGAGAGCTATGCTCGGCGCTTCGCCCACGGCCTCGCACGCGACCAGCAGGCATTCGGCTGCCGGCTTCTCGGTGGCGACACGGTGGCGGGCGCGGAGCGTCTCGTGCTCTCGCTCACCGTCCTCGGCCAGGTGCCGGCCGGCACCGCCCTGACGCGCTCCGGGGCACGGCCCGGCGACCGCATCTTCGTCAGCGGCACCATCGGCGATGCGGCGCTCGCACTCTCTGCCATGCGCGAGGGCGATGTCGCCGACCCCGCGCTCGCCGACCGCTTTTATCTGCCAACGCCCCGGATTGCGCTCGGGCAGGCGCTGCGCGGGCTGGCGCATGCCGCCATCGACATCTCGGATGGACTCGCGGCCGATCTCGGACATCTGTGCCGGGCGAGCGGTGCCGGCGCCGAGATCGC
>JBHHTO010000316.1:0-2026 GCA_046753425.1 Rhodothalassiaceae bacterium
CGCCTTCCGCGCGTCGATGAGCGCCAGATCCTGCGGCGTCGAGACGATGACCGCCCCCGCGAGCGGCACCCGCTGTGCGAGCGTGAGCTGGGCATCGCCGGTGCCCGGCGGCATGTCGACGACAAGGACATCGAGCGCCCCCCAGGCGACATCGCCAAGAAGCTGCGACACCGCCGACGCGACCATCGGCCCGCGCCAGACCATCGCCTGGTCCTCGGGCACCAGATAGCCGATCGACATGGTCGCGACACCATGGGCGCGAAGCGGCAGCAATTGCTTGCCCTCGGCCTCCGGCCTTGCCGCATCGAGCCCCATCAGACGCGGCACCGAGGGGCCATAGATGTCCGCATCGAGCAGGCCCACGGAGAGGCCGGATTGTGCAAGCGCGACCGCCAGATTGGCGGCCACCGTCGACTTGCCGACGCCGCCCTTGCCGCTGGCAACCGCGACGATGGCGCGAATCCCTGCGATGCCGGCGAGCGGCGGCGGCCCGGCGGCGGCTTGTGGACGGGACGAAGGACCGGACGCCGCATCCGGTGCAGCGGCCGGCGGGCGCTCGGCAGTGAGCACGACCGTGGTGCTCTGCACACCGGGCAGGGCACGCACCGCCTTCTCGGCCGCCTCGCGCAGTGGCTCCTTATCGGCTGCCCGCGGATCATCGCCGAGGTCGAGCGCAAAGCCGACATCGCCGTCGCGGACGACGAGCCCGCTCACATAGCCGAGCGAGACGATGTCGCTGCCGCGCGCCGGATCGACGATCCGCGCCAGCGCCTTGACGATCGCGTCGCGTGTGATGGCCATGCTGGTTTTCCTGCTCCCGGGCTCGACGAGCGGTGTGTTTTTTGCGACATGCTGGTAGGCGTGCCGTTGCGGCAGCGCGTAACCTCCCATATATAGCGGTGCGGTACCGCATTGCAAAACGCTGCCGCAAGGGTGGCGTTGACGGTATCGCGCCCATTGCGAGGCAACAGGAGAGAAGCATGCCCTGGCAGAATTCCGGCGGTGGACGGGGCAGCGGGCCTTGGGGCGGCGGTCCGCACGGACCGCGCCGGCCCGGCGGCCCACAGGCACCTGATCTCGATGAGCTGATGAGAAAAGGCCAGGAACGGCTGAGGCGCGTGCTCCCCGGCCGTGGCGGCGGCACCGGGCTCATTCTCGTCCTCGCCATCGCGCTCATCCTGTGGAGCGCCACCGGTCTTTACCGGGTGGGCGTCGACGAGCAGGGTGTCGTCCTGCGCTTCGGCAAATATCAGGAAAGCACCCTGCCCGGCCTGCACTGGCACCTTCCCTGGCCGATCGAGGTGGCCCTCACCCCCTCGGTGACGACGCGCAACCAGGTCGATATCGGATTCCGGCAGGGCTTCGCGGGGCGCGGCAGCAATCTGCTCGACGAGAGCCTGATGCTCACCGGCGACGAGAATATCGTCGATATCGCCTTCACCGTCTTCTGGCGCATCAAGGACGCAAAGGACTATCTCTTCCATATCCAGCCGCCGCAGTCGGCGACGGTGAAGGCGGTGGCCGAGAGCGTCATGCGCGAGATCATCGGCAAGACCCCGATCCAGCGGGCACTGACCGAAGGGCGGAGCCAGATCCAGGACGAAACGCGCAAGCGCATCCAGGAGGTGCTTGACGACTATCAGGCCGGGATCGAGATCCTCGAGGTCAAGCTCGAGAAGGTCGACCCGCCGGCACAGGTGATCGAGGCCTTCCGTGACGTGCAGGCGGCGGAGGCCGACCGCGAGCGCTTCCGCAACGAAGCCGAACGCTACGCCAACAAGATCATTCCGGAAGCCCGCGGCAGGGCCAATCAGATGCTGCAGGAAGCAGAGGCCTATCGCGAGCAGGTGATCGCCAAGGCCGAGGGCGATGCCGCCCGCTTCCTGTCGGTCTACGAGGAATACCGGCAGGCCAAGGACGTGACGCGTCGGCGCCTGTATATCGAGACGCTGGAAGACATCCTCAACGGGGTCGACAAGGTGATCCTCGACGAGAAGGCAGGCGGAGTCGTCCCCTATCTCGCCCT
>JBHHTO010000317.1:0-1940 GCA_046753425.1 Rhodothalassiaceae bacterium
TTCGGCAGATCGAGAACAACCGGCCCCGGCCGCCCCGAGGCGGCGATGGCGAAGGCCTCGGCGACCAGCTCCGGGATGCTGTCGGGGTCCGAGAGGACGAAGCTGTGCTTGACCACCGGCAGGGTGATGCCGAAGGTGTCCACCTCCTGAAAGGCGTCGCTGCCCATCAGCGGTCGTGCAACCTGCCCGGTGATGGCGACGACGGGCACGCTGTCGGCGAGCGCGTTGGCGAGCCCGGTGACGAGATTGGTGGCACCGGGCCCGGAGGTCGCAATCGTGACGCCGGCGCGGCCGGTGACCCGTGCATAACCGTCGGCGGCGAAGATCGCCCCCTGTTCGTGGCGGGTCAGGATGTGGGTGAGGCGCGAGCCGACGAGCGCGTCATAGACCGGCATGATGGCGCCGCCGGGATAGCCGAAGACGATCTCGACACCCTGCGCCTCGAGTGCACGCACGAGCATCGCCGCCCCGGTGGCCGTCCGGGGAGATGCGGCAGCAGCAGCACGCGCGGCGGCGTCGGTCATCGCTCAGGCATCCGCTTTCTGATTGTGGGCCGGATCGAGCCAGGCCATGCGCGCGCGCAGCCGTGCACCGGTCTCTTCGATCGGGTGTTCGAGGTCCTGGCGCAGCATCGCCTTGTAGCGTGGCAGGCCGGCCTGGTTCTCGAGGATCCATTCGCGGGCGAAACCGCCATTGCGGATGTCGCCGAGGACCTCGCGCATGCGCTCCTTGACATGCGCGTCGATGACCCGCGGGCCGCTCGTGAAATCGCCGAATTTCGCCGTCTCGCTGACATAGCGCAGCATCTTCGCAAGCCCGCCCTCCTGCAGCAGGTCGACGATCAGCTTGAGCTCGTGCAGGCATTCGAAATAGGCGACCTCGGGCTGATAGCCGGCCTCGACCAGGGTCTCGAAACCCTTGGTGACGAGTTCGGTGACGCCGCCGCAAAGCACCGCCTGCTCGCCGAAGAGATCGGTCTCGGTCTCCTCTGCGAAGCTGGTCTCGAGAACGCCGGCGACGGTGCCGCCGAGGCCGTGCGCATAGGCGAGCGCCCGCGCCTTCGCCTTGCCCGAGGCGTCCTGGTGGACCGCAAGCAGGCAGGGCACACCGCGTCCACGCTCGAACTCACGGCGCACGAGATCGCCCGGCGCCTTGGGCGCGATCATCACGACATCGATATCCGGCGGTGGCGTGATGCGCTCATAGTGGATGGTAAAGCCGTGTGCAAAGAGGAGCGTCTTGTCGGCGGCAAGCCCGGGCGCGATGGCCTCCTTGTAGAGCGCCTCCTGCGCCATGTCTGGCACCAGCATGGCGATGAGATCGCCGGCGGCCGCGGCATCGGCCGGGCTCGTGACCCTGAGACCGTCCTGCCGCGCGCGCTGCCAGCTTGCGCCGCTCTCGCGCACGCCGACGATGACCGCGTGGCCGCTGTCCCTGAGGTTGAGCGCATGCGCCCGGCCCTGGCTGCCATAACCGATGACGGCGATGGTCCGGCCCGCGAGCGTGCTCCTGTCGACATCGGCATCATGAAAGAGCTGCATGGTTTCCTGTCCTTTTCTTGTCCTGTGTGAGCGGAGGTCGGGGAAGAATGGTGACCGCGCCTTCGGACGCCGAGGCGACGAGGCGCGCATATTTCTCGTAGGCGCCGCCGAGGGCCGGGCGCTCGGGCGGACGCCGGTCCCTGCGTCGGGCCGCGAGGTCAGCGTCGACGTCGATGCGCCGTGCGCCAGCGTCGATGGTGATGCGGTCGCCGTCGCGGACGAGCGCGATCGGCCCGCCCTCGGCCGCCTCGGGAGCGACATGGCCGACCATGAAGCCGTGCGTCGCGCCCGAGAAGCGGCCGTCGGTGATAAGCGCCACATCGGCGCCGAGACCCTGGCCCTGGATGGCAGCGGTGACCGCCAGCATCTCGCGCATGCCGGGGCCGCCCTTCGGGCCCT
>JBHHTO010000318.1:0-1938 GCA_046753425.1 Rhodothalassiaceae bacterium
GGCGGCAATCGCGTCCCCGCTCTTGGGCGGCGGGTCGAGAAAAAGGTGGCGGAGCTCCGCTTCCTTCTTCTTTGCCGCGGCGATACTGGCCAACTTGACCGGACCATATCCGCGGATCATGTCCGGCACCCCGGCAAGCGCGACGGCGATCTCGAGACTGCCCGCGTCGATGCGGGCCAGAATGTCCGCGACCAGCGATTCATACTCCGCAATCAGGCGTCGTTCCAGACGCCGTTCCGCGCTCCAGCCGAACGGGTCGAAGGGCGTTCCGCGAAGCCATCTCAATCTCGCCAGAACTCGGAAGAAGCTGCTGATCCAGGGACCGAATTCGCGCTTGCGCGGACGCCCCGTCGCTGCATCAGTAGGCGACAGGAGCGGCGGCGCGAGGTGGAAGCGCAAGCGTATGTCGCCCTCGAACCGGGCCTTCAGCCGCGACTCGAAATCGCTCGCGGCGAAGAGCCTCGCCACTTCGTACTCGTCCTTGTAGGCGAGAAGCCTGAAATACTGGCGCGCGACGGTCTCGGTCAGCCGCTCCCCATCGCACCCGAGCGAACGCTCTCGTTCGCGAACGCGCGCGACAAGCGCGAGATAGCGGCGCGCGAGCCGTGGCGACTGATAGCGCACGAGCTCCTCGGCGCGGTGCGCGATCAGTTCGTCAAGCGTCTCCGGCCCGAAACGCCAGTGTGCCGCCGCCTCGGGGCTGGCGAGCGCGGTGACGGCCGCCATGTCGTGGGCCGCCACCCGCCCCCAGTGGAAGCTGCGCAGGTTCATCTCCTCCGCAACGCCATTGAGACGGATGGCCTCTTCGATCGCGGACCGCGCGAGCGGGACGAATCCTTTTTGCCAGGCAAAGCCGAGGAGGAAGATGTTGGCGGCGATGGCGTCGCCCATCAGCGATTCCGCGAGCGTGCTCGCGGCGACGGAAAAGCGCTTGTCCTTGCGGGTCCGACCGGCGATGGCATCGAGAACCGCTTGCGGGTGGAAGTCGAAATCGCGGTCGCGGACAAAATCGGCAACCGGCGTCAGATCGGTGTTGATCACCGCGCGGCTGCGCCGGCGCGCCAGCGTCTGCTGCGCCTCCTTGCCCGCCGCCACCACGGCATCGCAGGCGAGCAGCAGATCGGTGCCGCCGGTGATGATGCGCGGGCTGCGCTCGCCATCCGCCTCGCCAAAGAGGCGGACGTGGCTGAGCACCGCACCGCCCTTCTGCGCCAGCCCGCTCATGTCGAGCACCGAGCAGCCCCGGCCCTCAAGATGCGCCGCAACGCCGAGAAGCGCGCCGATCGTGAGCACGCCGGTGCCGCCGATGCCGGTGACCAGAATATTGTAGGCATCGCCGAGCGCCGGCAGCGCGGGTTCCGGAACATCCGGCAGCGTCGCCTCGCCCATGCCGGCACGGCTCTTTCTCAGCCGACCACCCTCGACCGTCACGAAGGACGGGCAGAAGCCCTCGAGGCAGGAAAAGTCCTTGTTGCACGAGGACTGGTTGATGCGCCGCTTGCGCCCGAGCGCGGTCTCGAGCGGCTCGATCGAGACGCAGTTCGACTGCTTCGAGCAGTCGCCGCAGCCCTCGCAGACGAGATCATTGATGACGACCCGCCGCGGCGGATCGGGCATGCGCCCGCGCTTGCGCCGGCGCCGCTTCTCCGCGGCACAGGTCTGGTCGTAGATGATCGCGGTCACCCCGGTCGTGTCGCGCATCTCCTCCTGCAGCCGCATCATCTGACGCCGGTCATGAACGCTGACGCCCGCGGGCAGCGTCGCCGTGCGGAAGACCTCGGGGCGCTCGGAGGCGATGGCCACACGCCCCACGCCTTCCGCGACGAGCTGGGCGGCGATCTGTGGCACCGTCAGATGGCCCTCCGCCTCCTGGCCGCCGGTCATCGCGACGGCGTCATTGTAGAGGATCTTGTAGGTGATGTTGACGCCGGCGGCGAC
>JBHHTO010000319.1:0-1916 GCA_046753425.1 Rhodothalassiaceae bacterium
GCTTCATGTCGATCATGGCCTGCGCCCGGACTCGGCGACCGAGGCCCGCCAGGTCCTCGCATGGCTTGAGGCGCGCGGCATCCCCGCCCTGTGCCTGCGCTGGCAAGGCAGGAAGCCGACGAGCCGCATCCAGGCGCGAGCGCGCGAGGCGCGGTACGGGCTGCTCGAGGACTGGTGCCGGGCGCAGGGCGTGGCGGCGCTTGTGCTTGCCCATCAGGCCGACGATGTCGCCGAGACCTTTCTTCTGCGGCTGCTGCGCGGCAGCGGTCTTTACGGCCTCGCGGCGATCCCGCCGGTGGCACCGCCCCTCACGCCCTGCGAAGTCTTGCCGCGGCGCTATCGACCGCTTCTCGCCTGGCCCCGGAGCCGGCTCGCGGCCACCTGCCGCGCCGCCGGTCAGCCGTGGCTCGAAGATCCGGGAAATCGCGATTCGCGCTTTGCCCGCACGCATGTTCGCGCGCTGCTTGCCGCGCCACCGCTGCCCGGGCTCGACGCGCCGCGGCTGGTGCGTGTCGCGACTGGACTGGCGCGGGCGCGCGCGGCACTCGAGGACGCGGAGAGACGGCATATTGCCGCCCATGTCGGGCTCGACGAGCGCGGCTATGCGCTGCTCGCGACCACACCCTTTCTCGATGCGCCCGAAGAGATCGTGCTGCGGGCGCTGACGCGGCTCGTCACCGCCCTCGGCGGCCGGACCTATCCACCGCGGCAGGAGCGAATTCGCCGGGCCCTCGCCGCCATCCGCGCCCCGGATTTTCGTGGTCTCGCGCTCGGCGGCTGTCTCGTGCGACCACTGACACGGGACCGTCTGCTGCTGTGCCGCGAACCGGCAGCCGTTGCCGGCCGTCTGCTGCTCGCGGACGCGGATTGGCGATGCTGGGATGGCCGCTACAAGCTGCGCCTTGCGGGCGCAACCGGAAACCATGCCGTCGCCGCGCTCGGCAGCAAGGGCTGGCGCATGCTGAGAGCCGCAAGGCCCGACGTCGCCCGGCAGGCGCCCCCCCATCCCGCGCGTCTCACACTGCCGGCACTCTTTACGGCAACTGGCCGGCTTCTTGGCACGCCCCACCTTGGTTGGGTTGCAAAGCCTTTACCTTTCGATGTCATTTCTTGTATCGGCCTGCACATGGCTCGGTGGCACGACCACTTGCCGTTGCCCGATGATGGCTTGTAAGTGACCAAAAAGCGCTTATTTCCTAGGCGCAGGCGCGCGACGGCTGTACAATAGCGGGCCGTCGCGGACGACCAGCGAGAAAGGACCCCGTGTGAACAATTTCGGCCGCAATGTGCTGCTCTGGCTTGTCATCATCCTCGTACTGGCGATGGTGTTCAATCTCTTCCAGAGCCCGGCAGGCTCGCGGACCCCCGAACTTGCCTATTCCGATTTCCTCGCCCGGGTCGAACAGGGGGAGGTGGCGACGGTCACCATTCAGGGCCAGGAGCTGTCGGGAAAGCTGCGCGACGGGACGCCCTTCACGACCTACATGCCGGATGATTCGACCCTTATCCAGACGCTGCGGGAGCATGATGTCCGCTTTACCGCCAAGAAACAGGAGACCAATGCGCTCATCGGCACACTGATCGCCTGGTTCCCGATGCTGCTGCTGATCGCGGTGTGGATCTTCTTCATGCGCCAGATGCAGTCCGGCGGCCGCAGCGGCGCCATGGGGTTTGGCAAGTCGCGGGCGCGGCTGCTGACCGAGAAGACCGGCCGCGTCACCTTCGAGGACGTCGCCGGCATCGACGAGGCCAAGGAGGAGTTGCAGGAAATCGTCGAGTTCCTGCGTGATCCCCAGAAGTTCCAGCGCCTTGGCGGGCGCATTCCCAAGGGAGCGCTGCTCGTCGGCCCGCCCGGCACCGGCAAGACCCTCCTTGCGCGGGCCATCGCCGGCGAGGCGAACGTTCCCTTCTTCACC
>JBHHTO010000320.1:0-1905 GCA_046753425.1 Rhodothalassiaceae bacterium
GCCTGGCGGGTCGGCAGGCGCGGCGGCGCCGAGGACGGAGCCGGCGATGGGTGTTCCATCGCACCTCCAGGTCGACGGGATCGACGCCGATCCGTCTCGTTGCCCTGCCGAGGGCGTAACCATGATCAGTCCGAACCGTGGCTCTCACGGTTCCTTATGTGAAATTAAAGCCTTGGCTTGAAGAGACCGTCGCCCGGTCTCGGTATGCCGGCAGTGATATGAGCCAAATCGGGAAGAGTCCTCGCGCTCTTCTCCGGATCTACGTAATTGCATTCGCAAGGGAGTAAAAGCGGCATGAAGATCGCGCAGATTGCGCCTCTGATCGAGAGCGTGCCACCGAAGCTTTACGGAGGAACGGAACGCGTCGTTCATTACCTGACCGAGGAACTGGTTCGCCAGGGCCATGACGTGACATTGTTTGCGAGCGGCGATTCCATCACCACGGCCGATTTCGTCCCGTGCACTGACGGAGCCCTCAGACTCAACCCCCGCGTGCAGGATCCCCTTCCCTATTACATGATCATGCTTGATGGCGTCCGCCGCCGCGCGAGCGAGTTCGATGTGCTTCATTTTCACATGGACTGCCTGCATTTTCCGTTGTTCCGCGAGATTTCTTCGCGCACGGTAACCACGTTGCATGGCCGCCAGGACATGCCGGACCTTTTGGCGCTTTACCGGGAGTTCGACGACATGCCCCTGGTTTCGATTTCGCATTACCAGAGGCGACCGATGCCGCCGGTTCGCTGGGCCGGAACCGTCTATCACGGGATGCCCGCGCACAACTATCCGTTCGCCGGATCGCCGAATGGCGATTACCTGGCCTTTCTCGGGCGCATCTGTCCGGAGAAGCGGCCGGACCGCGCCATCGAGATCGCGAAACGGGCGGGCGTGAAACTCAAGATCGCGGCCAAGGTCGACAGGGTCGACCAGGTGTATTTCGAGGAAGAGATACAGCCGCTGCTCAGTCATCCTCTTGTCGAATTCGTCGGCGAGATCGGCGAACGGGAAAAGGGCGCGTTCCTCGGCGGCGCGAGAGCGGTGCTGTTCCCGATAGACTGGCCGGAGCCGTTCGGCCTCGTCATGATCGAGGCCATGGCCTGCGGCACGCCGGTCATCGCCTACCGCTCCGGGTCGGTTCCCGAGGTGGTCGAACACGGCGTGAGCGGCTTCATCGTCGAGGACGCCGACCAGGCGGTGGACGCGGTCCGCCATCTCGGCGCGCTCGACCGGCTGAGAGTCCGCGAGCGGTTCGAGCGGCGCTTCAGCGTTAAGCGCATGGCCGAGGATTACGTGGCGATTTATCGCGCGCTGGGCCAACCGGAAGAGCTGCCGGTGCAGGCGGCGTAAATCGCCTCGCGTGCGGGGAGAAGGACCGCGCGCGATGTCCGGCGGCGGAATTTTATCGCGCCCGCGCGCATGAATTGTCTTGCCATCCAAGGGCTCATCGACTTCTAAGATATGCGCCGTGGTCCGCCCGACAGGCGGATCGCGCGACATTTGGTCAAGAGCCTGCACATGAAAGAGAACCCGTCGAGCGAGCCCTTGGATGCGCTCGTTTCCGAGAGTCCCCTCGTTCACTTCTATATTCCGGCCACCTCGTCCCTCCTCGAACGGCGTCCCCGCACGCTCAAGCACGGCGACACCTTCGCGGTGTTCGATCATTACGGCGACATCGTTGCCGGCGACGGAAGCCCGGAGGGCCTTTATCACGAGGACACCCGCTTCTTGTCCGGGTTCCAGCTTCTCGTCAACGGCCGGCGGCCGCTGCTCTTGAGCTCGACGGTGCAGGACAACAACGTCCTGCTGATGGCCGATCTCACCAACCCCGATTTCTTCAGCGGCGAGCGGCTCAGCCTGCCCCGCGACACGATTCACATCGTGCGTTCGAAGTTCCTGTGGCAGGGG
>JBHHTO010000321.1:0-1888 GCA_046753425.1 Rhodothalassiaceae bacterium
GAGCTTGTCGCGCTGCCGGGTAAGCTGCAGGAGCTCCTTCTTGGTAAAGCCGCTGCCACTCTCGGCCAACTGCTCGTCGAGCGCCTTGAGACGCTTGATCGACTGCGAGATGGTGCGCCAGTTGGTCAGCATGCCGCCGAGCCAGCGGTGATTGACATAATACTGCCCGCACCGCTTCGCGGCATCGGCAATGATCGGCGACGCCTGGCGCTTGGTCCCGACGAACAGCACGCGGCCACCGCCGGCAACGATGCCGCGAATGGTGGCGAGCGCCTGCTGCAGGCAGGGAAAGGTCTTCGACAGGTCGATGATGTGGATGCCGTTCCGGTCGCCGTAGATATACGGCGCCATCTTCGGATTCCAGCGATGGGTCTGATGGCCGAAATGGACGCCCGCTTCAAGAAGCTGGCGCATGCTGAACGAAGGCAGCGACATGGTCTTTCTCCTTTACCGGTTCGTGCCGCCGCGGGCGCCTGATTCCGGAACACCGTCCCGGAACACCGGATGGCGGAAGCGACCGGCCGGTCGCTCGTGCCGAGTGCCCGCGTGTGGAATGGCCGCTCCCCTATCGTCCCCGGCGGCGAAATGCAAGGAGAATCCGCATCAGCCGGCCGCCCTTGCGGCGGCGAATGCGCGCAGCGCCTCGGCCTCGACGCGGTGGAGATCCCCGAGCCCTGCCTCGGTGACCCCGTAACCGGCGCCTGCCGGAATGAGCAGCCGCGGCGTGCCGTCTCCCGCAAGCCGGGGCTCGACACGCGGCAGCGGCGATCGCCGGGCACGCATGAGCGCCGTCTCGGCACAGGGCGATTGCGCGAGCTTCATGAGATTGAGCCGGGTGGGAAACATCAGCGCCTCCGCACCGCGCCGCCAGGCGTCGAGGATGTCCGCCGGCGTGCGCCAGGCGAGATCGAAGGACTCGACGGCATCGGCGCTCGCCTCCTGGCCGCGGGGCGCAGGCGCAAGATAAAAGCGCGTATCGAAGCGTTTCGGCGCGATCACCGGCGTGACCCAGTGGGAGAAGGGGACGAGCGCCTGCGTGTCGAGCCTCAAGCCGAGCCGCTGCAGGCAGGCCCTGAAGGAAAGCTGCCGCTGATGCAGCGGCCGGCGGCAGCGGGCCGCACGGCGCAGGACCGCCCTTCCCAGCCGTGCCCCGGTCCGCCCGACCCTGCGGGTGAGCAGCAGGCCGGCCTCCTCGAAAAGCTCGCGCAGGGCGGCGACGCGAAAGGCCTGGTCGGCATGGCGCCGCCCCCCGAACGCATCGCCCGGCCCGCGCCAGGAACGGTCGCTGTCGTCAACGCGCCCGCCCGGAAAGGCCAGCATGCCGCCGGCGAAGGCGAGGTGCCCGCCGCGCCGCAGGGTCAGGACCTCGAGCCCGCAAGGTCCATCCCGCAAGAGCAGGATCGACGCCGCGGGCAGGGCCCGGACCGGCGGTGCAGCGGGCGCCAAGGCTCAGCTCTCCATGACGTCGATGACGCCCGCCTGGTTGGCGATGGCGCTGCGCAGGGGGGGCGTCACCCGGAAACCGCCGGCGAGGTCGACGACCGCGGTGCGTCCATCACCGACATCGAGCAGGAAGCTGATCCGCCCGCGCCCGCCGCGGTGGGGGTCGAGAATCTCGCGGATGACCGGAAGTGCCCGAGCGTCAGCGAGGACGATGTCGAGCCCGGCCTCGGACTGCGCCGCGGCGCGGTCCAGCGATTGCAGGCTCTTCGCCGACAGGCGAACGCCGTCCCCGTCGGGACGCGGCCGGACATCGGCCTCGACCAGGATCGGCTCGACGGGGATCTTCCGTCCCTCGACCTCATAGACGGCACGATCGCCGAACACCAGCCGCATGGGCTCCTCCACTCGCCCCCCACCGAAGCCGGGCGTGGTGCGACCGGCGGCG
>JBHHTO010000322.1:0-1886 GCA_046753425.1 Rhodothalassiaceae bacterium
CGAACAAGACGGCGGCGTGAGAGGGAACGTACCCCGCCACCCTCGCCGACGGGCTTTCGACGGCGCTGAGCTTTCTTGCTCCCGAGAAGGCGGCACGGCTTGTCGGTGGACAGGCGCGGACCGGGGCCTGGCTCTTCGATCACGAGGGGAGCGTGCGCCGCATTGCGGCAGCCTGAGCGGGACAACGAATGTTGCGGTCGCGAAGATTCTGCGGTGAAGAGTCGCTTTCTTGCCGCAGGAGAAAGGAATTCGTAATTTTTTTCCAATATCCGCTTGACCTCGGATGAATCATCGATAGTCTGCCGCCCATGAGCATCGCAGTGCACCAATTGGCAAGAGCTTGCGTCACGCGCACCCGGCATCGTGCGCCGCTTGCGTTCGCGACCGCGCGGCGCGATGGCGACCTTCTTATTCTCGTACTCGTAACGGTACTCCTTATCGGGGTGCAGAGCGGGGTGCTTGGCTGACGACGCGAGTTCAGTAGACGCAAAGGAAACCCCGCTTGGCACGCCGAAGCGGGGTTTTTTGATGACGGGGAGATGACATGACGAAGCCAGATGAGCGCCGCTATCCGAGCGAGGCCGTGCGCTCGCAGCCCCCGGCGCGGGCGATGCTGCGTGCGACCGGTCTCGACGATGCGGCGCTCGAGCGACCGATGATCGGTGTCGTGAGCACCTGGAGCGACGTCTCGCCGTGCAATCTGCATCTGCGTACGCTGGCCGAGCCCTTGAAGGATGGCATTCGTGCCGCGGGCGGCACGCCGGTCGAGTTCAACACCATCGCGGTCACCGACGGCATCGCCATGGGCACGCCGGGGATGAAGGCCTCGCTGATCAGCCGCGAGGTGATCGCCGATTCGATCGAGCTTGCCGTGCGCGGGCATTCGCTCGACGCGGTGGCGGTGCTCGTCGGCTGCGACAAGACCATCCCGGCGGCGGCGATGGCGCTGGCGCGGCTCGATCTGCCGGGGATCATCCTCTATGGCGGCTCGATCCGCCCTGGCCGGCACGGTGACCGTTTCATCACCATCCAGGATGTCTTCGAGGCGGTGGGTGCCGAGGCCGCGGGGTGCATCGACGCTACCGAGCTCATGGCCATCGAGCGCACCGCCTGTCCCGGGGCGGGGGCCTGCGGCGGGCAGTTCACCGCCAACACCATGGCGATGGCGCTTACCATGCTCGGGCTCTCGCCGATGGGCGCCAACGATCTCGCCGCCACCGATCCCGACAAGCCGGCGGCCGCCGCGCGCTGCGGTCGCCTGCTCATGGAGCGTCTTCGCGAAGGGGTCTCCGCGCGCCGCTATCTGAGCACGGAAAGCCTCGAGAACGCGGCCCGGATCGGCGCCGCCACCGCCGGCTCGACCAATCTCATCCTGCATCTCCTGGCGATCGCGCGCGAGGCCGGGATCGCGTTTGCGATCGACCGCTTCGACGCCATCTCGCGGTCAACGCCGGTGATCGCGGATCTGAAACCCGCCGGGCGCTTTACCGCGGTCGAGCTCTCGGATGCCGGGGGCACGGCGCTGGTGGCGCGGCGACTCTTCGATGGCGGACTGCTGCACGACACACCGACGGTGAGCGGACGCAGCCTCGGCGAGGAGTTGGCCGGCGCCTGGGAACGCCCGGGCCAGGAGGTCGTGCGGCCGCTCGCGGATCCGATCAAGCCCGAGGGCGGCTACGCCATCCTCTTCGGGGCGCTGGCGCCCGATGGTTGCGTGCTCAAGCGCGCCGGCAACGGTCGCGACCGCTTTGCGGGGCCGGCACGGGTCTTCGACGGCGAGGAGGCGGCCTTTGCCGCGGTGCAGGCGGGCCGCATCCGGGCCGGCGATGTCATCGTGATCCGCCATGAGGGCCCGAGAGGGGGACCGGGGATGCAGGAGATGCTGC
>JBHHTO010000323.1:0-1858 GCA_046753425.1 Rhodothalassiaceae bacterium
TGGTGCTCGCCGACACCAACGCGACGGAGTTGCGCGGCGACGGGCAGCTTGGTGCCGGTGTCGAACGAATCCGCCTCGCGCGCGGCGACGATGCCGAGGCGCTGCGCGTGAGCGGCGAGCATGACGGCTATCTGCGGCGCTATCGTCGCCTGCACCGGCGCAGCCTCGCTCTCGCCCGCTCGGGCCGGCGCCTCGAGGGGCGCGACGAGATTCTTCCCGGCCCCCGCCGTCCGCGCAGCACGATTCCTTTCGACATACGCTTTCACCTGCATCCCGACGTGGTCGCCTCGCAGACCGGTGGCGGTCGCACGATCCTGCTGCGGCTGGGAAACCGGCACGGCTGGATGTTCGAGGCCGACGCCGGCAGCGTCGCGCTCGAGGAAAGCCTCTTTTTCGACCGCGAGGGGCCGCGGCGCAGCCAGCAGATCGTCATTCATGGTGAGGCCGGTCCGGAGCTGGTCGGGATCGCCTGGCGATTCGAGCGCCAGGGTTCCGGCGGCGGATGACGCCCGGCCTTGGCACGCACGCCGTGATCGGCTAGGCAGCGTCGGGTCACCTGCCACGAGGATGTCCGCCCATGCCTGACCGCGTTCCCGTTCGCCGCGCCCTGCTCTCCGTATCCGACAAGACCGGCCTTCTCGATCTCGCGCAGGCGCTCGCGGCGCACGGGATCGAAATCCTTTCCACCGGGGGCACCGCGCGGATTCTGAAAGAGGCCGGTCTAGCAGTGAAGGACGTCGCCGAGCACACCGGCTTTGCCGAAATGATGGACGGGCGCGTCAAGACCCTGCATCCGGCTATCCACGGCGGGCTTCTCGCGCGCCGCGACGACCCCGCGCATCAGACGGCAATGGCGGAAAACGGCATCGCACCGATCGACCTTCTGGTGGTCAATCTCTATCCCTTCGAGGCCACCGTCGCCGCCGGTGCCGGGGAAGCCGAATGCATCGAGAATATCGACATCGGCGGCCCGGCGATGATCCGCTCGGCGGCGAAGAATCATGCCTTCGTGACGGTCGTCACCGATCCTGCCGATTATGACGCGGTGCGCGAGGCGCTCGCGACGCATGACGGCGCAACACCGCTCGCGCTCCGCCGCCGGCTTGCGGCCAGGGCGTTTGCCCGCACCGCCGCCTATGACGCGGCGATCGCCAACTGGTTCCAGCATGCGGCGGACGATCTGCTGCCGGCGCGTTTCCTTCTTGCCGGCGAGCGGCTGGCCGAGCTCCGCTATGGCGAAAACCCGCATCAAAGAGCGGCCCTCTACCGCGATCCGCTGGACCCGGTCACGGGCATCGTCGGGGCCGAGCAGGTCCAGGGCAAGGCCCTGAGCTACAACAATATCAACGACACGGATGCCGCACTCGAGCTGATCGCCGATCTCGATCCCGGGCGGCCTGCGGTGGCGATCATCAAGCACGCCAATCCGTGCGGCGTCGCCTATGGGGCGAGCCTCGAGGAGGCCTACAGGAAGGCGCTCACTTGCGATCCGGTGAGCGCCTTCGGCGGCATCGTCGCGCTCAATCGCCCGCTTGACGGGCCGACCGCGTCCGCCATTGCCGAGATCTTCACCGAGGTGATCATCGCGCCCGGTGCCGACGAGGCGGCCCGCGCCGCGCTCGCGAAAAAGCGCAATCTGCGGCTTCTGCTGCTGCCCGACCTGCCCGACCCCGACCGGCCGGGCCGCATCCTGCGCCCGGTGAGCGGTGGCTTCCTGGTGCAGGACCGGGATCGCGGACGCCTTGCACCCGACGCGCTCAAGGTCGTGACGAGGCGCGCGCCGACGGCCGGGGAGCGCGACGACCTTCTCTTCGCTTTCACCGTCGCCAAGCATGTGAAGTCGAACGCCATCGTCTAT
>JBHHTO010000324.1:0-1812 GCA_046753425.1 Rhodothalassiaceae bacterium
AGTCGCATCTCCGTCGCGTTCTCGACCCGGCCGGCGGGTCCTGGGCCATCGAGCGGCTGACGCGCGACCTCATGGCATCGGCATGGGAGCGTTTGCAGGAGATCGAGCGCGCCGGCGGCATGGTGGCGGCCTTGCGCGCGGGCGCGGTACAGAAGATGCTCGCCGCCACCCGCGCCCGACGGGCGAAGGCGCTCGCCACGCGCCGCCTGCAACTGACCGCGGTTTCGGAATTCCCCGATCCCGGCGAGGCCGCCGTGCCGGCCCCGGTTTCCGCGCGCGCCATCGGTGACGGTCGTTCCGACCCCATCGAGCCGCTCGTCGCGCACCGTCTCGCGGAGCCCTTCGAGGCGCTGCGCGAGTGCGCCAACCGGCTGACGCAGGCAGGTGGCCGCCGGCCGGCGGTCTTCATCGCTGCCCTCGGTACTCTCGCCGAGCATCGCGCGCGCGTGCTCTGGGCTCGCAATCTGCTCGCCGTTGGCGGCATCACCACGGTCGAGGGAGAGGGGGGGCGCGATATCGCGGCCATCGTCGCGGCCTGGCGCGCATCCGGCTGTCACGAAGCGGTGATCGTCGGGCCGGACGCGCTTTATGCCGAGCTTGCGGCTAGGCTCGCGACCGGGCTCAAGGCGGCGGGCGCACGATATCTTGCGCTGGCCGGGAAGCCGGATGCCGATATGGCCACCTGGCGCGCGGCGGGGATTGACGAAGTCATCTTCCATGGCATGGATATCGTGGCATTTCTTGAGAATATGCTCGAGCGCATGGAGGCGGCGTCATGAGCCGCATCCCGGATTTTTCCAGGCGTTCGCTTTCGCTCGCGCCGGCGGGTGACCGGGCCGACTGGGAGGCTGCCTACCGGGCCGCCACCGGGCGCGCGCCGGCAGAGGACACAAGCGCGACCGCGGAGTCGCTCGCCATCGCACCGCTATACAGCGGCAGCGACCTGGCGGGCCTCGACTTTCTCGACAGCCTGCCCGGCTTTCCCCCCTATCTGCGGGGGCCCTATCCGAGCATGTATGTCGAGCGGCCGTGGACCATCCGGCAATATGCCGGCTTCTCCACCGCGCGCGATTCGAATGCCTTCTACCGGCGCAATCTCGCCGCCGGCCAGATGGGGCTTTCCATCGCCTTCGATCTGCCCACCCATCGCGGCTATGACAGTGACGACACGCGCGTCGCCGCCGATGTCGGCATGGCCGGTGTTGCCATCGACTCGATCCTTGACATGCGCGAGCTGTTCGACGGCATCCCGCTCGAGAAGATGTCGGTCTCGATGACCATGAACGGGGCCGTGCTGCCGATCATGGCGCTCTATGTGGTGGCGGCGGAGGAGCAGGGCGTCCGGCCGGCGCAGCTTTCCGGGACCATCCAGAACGACATCCTCAAAGAGTTCATGGTCCGCAACACCTATATCTACCCGCCCGGACCGTCGATGCGTATCGTCTCCGACATCTTTGCCTTCACCGCCGCCGAGATGCCGCGCTTCAACCCGATCTCGATTTCCGGCTATCACATGCAGGAGGCGGGAGCGACGGCCGATCTCGAGCTTGCCTACACGCTCGCCGACGGCATCGAATATGCCCGTGCCGGGGTGGCGGCTGGGCTTGATGTCGACCGTTTCGCGCCGCGCTTTTCCTTCTTCTTCGGCATCGGCATGGATTTCTTCATGGAGGTGGCGAAGCTGCGCGCGGCGCGCCTGCTCTGGGCGAGGCTGATGCGCGACACCTTCGATCCGAAGGATCCGCGATCGCTGTGCCTCAGGACCCATTGCCAGACCTCCGGCTGGTCGCTTACCGCGCAGGACGTCTACAA
>JBHHTO010000325.1:0-1798 GCA_046753425.1 Rhodothalassiaceae bacterium
CGGCGGGCGATGATCACGCGCATGATCTCGTTCGTGCCCTCGAGGATCTGGTGCACGCGCAGATCACGCAGGATACGCTCCACCGGATAGTCCATGAGATAGCCGTAGCCGCCGTGAAGCTGCAGCGCCTCGTTGGCGATGCGGAAGCCGGCATCGGTGGCAAAACGCTTGGCCATCGCCGCCGCCATGGTCGCATCGGGCGCACCGGACGACACCTTCTGCGCCGCCGCATAGACCAGGAGCCGCGCCGCCTCGAGATCGGTCGCCATGTCGGCGAGCTTGAACTGCGTTGCCTGAAACTCGGCGATCGGGCGCCCGAACTGCTGCCGCTCCTTCACATAGGCGAGCGCGGTGTCGAGCGCGAACTGCGCCCCGCCGAGCGAGCAGGCGGCGATATTGATGCGGCCGCCGTCGAGCCCCTGCATGGCGATCCGGAAGCCCTCGCCCTCGGCGCCGAGGCGGTTCTCGACCGGCACCCGGCAATCCTCGAAGATGACCGCCGCGGTGGGCTGCGAATGCCAGCCGAGCTTCCTCTCCTGTGCGCCGAAGCTCATGCCCGGCGTGCCCTTCTCGACGACCAGCGTCGAGATGCCCCCGGGCCCCTCCTCGCCGGTCCGCACCATGCAGACATAGACATCGGCGCCGTGCTCGCCGGCGCCGGAGATGAAGGCCTTCGAGCCGTTGAGCACATAATGGTCGCCATCGCGCACGGCGCGGGTCCTGAGCGAGGCGGCGTCGGAGCCGGACGAGGGCTCGGTCAGGCAGTAGGCGGCGAAGCGCTCCATCGAGGCGAGTGAGGGGACGAAGCGCGCCCGCTGCGCGTCATTGCCGAAGCGGGCAATCATCCAGGTCGCCATATTGTGGATCGACACATAGGCCGCGGTCGACGGGCAGCCATAGGCGAGTTGCTCGATGATGAGCGCGCATTCGGTGCGCGTGAGCCCGATGCCGCCGTGCGCCTCGTCGACATAGACGGCGGCGAAGCCGAGCGCCGCCGCTGCCTTGAGCACATCCTTCGGGAAATGCTTCGCTTCATCCCATTCCGCCGCCTTGGGCAACAGATGGTCGTGCGCGAACTGCCGCGCCGTCTCCTGTATGAGGCGCTGTTCTTCGTCGAGGCGGAAATCCATGGCGCGACATCCTCAAGGTCACGATCGCTGCCGCGACCATAGCCATGGCGGCGCCAAGGTCAATCACCCGCCGTGATGCGGCGGGGGCTCCAGATCCAGGTTGACAGGCCGCCGGCATCCGATCCGTTCGGGCTGAGCAGCCGCGAGACGCGGCGTGTCGAGGCCCTCCGCTCGTCCTTCGAGACGGCCCTTGACGGGTCTCCTCAGCACGAACACAGCGCGCGCAATGCCCGATTGCCATCCTGAATTCAGAGTCCTGAGGCTGAGCCTCGCTTCAGGCCGCGGACATGTCCGGCGGCCTTCGCGCGCGCAAAGGCGGCGTCCACGTCATCGACATAGAGATAGAGAGTGAAGGGCGACGCAAAGCCGCCGCTTGCCGGTGAGCGCGCCGTCGAGCCATAGGCACCCTCGGGCGCGCACATAATGACGACCCGCTCCTTGTGCATGACCTCGGCATGCCCCGGCTTGTCGCGAAACCCGGCCATCCGTTCTTCCTGTTGCCACTGCGGAAGATGTGAACATGACAGGAACACGCGACCGAGTCGAG
This sequence comes from Rhodothalassiaceae bacterium, assembly GCA_046753425.1. Lineage (GTDB taxonomy): Bacteria > Pseudomonadota > Alphaproteobacteria > Sphingomonadales > Rhodothalassiaceae > J134. Next base: position 1,678 of record JBHHTO010000325.1, read on the forward strand.
GGCCACCGGCGGTTTCTGCACGACGGGGACACGCGCCCTTGCGGTCGGTTGCGAGGCCGCTATGCTCGGCGACGCTCAGCGAGCCCGGACAGCGCGACAGGGAGTCCGCGGCACATGAATC
>JBHHTO010000326.1:0-1765 GCA_046753425.1 Rhodothalassiaceae bacterium
CGCCCGCCGCACCGCGCGAGAAGCGCCTCGCGCGCGGCGAGGAGCGGTTCCGCGATCTCCGGCACGATGTCGTTCTCATAAAGCGCGATGCGGACATCCGCGATGGCGCCACGCGCGTCGAGGCGATCGCGGCCGGCGAGCGCGGCGAGGCGCTCCTCGATGCCGGTTGCCGCGAGCTGATGCCGGTACGCCGCGGCATCGAGGCAGAAGCCGCCCGGAATCGCCACGCCCGCCTGGCCGAGGACGGCCTGATTGGCGGCCTTGGGACCGAAGCGCGCGGCATCGCGCGCGGCGGGGTCGCTAAGATCAACGATGAAGCGCGACATGGCGGCTCCCCTGCCATCGGGTCCCGGCTCAGTGCGGATCGACAACGGTGATCTCCTTCACCGGGAAATTGGAGATGATCTCGACCCGGTCCTCGTGGACGATGAGCATCTCCTCGATCCGGACACCGAACTCGAAGGGCTTGCCGTGCTGCGTCTCGAGGGCGAAGACCATCCCGGGCTTGATCTCGACCGGGTGGTCGAGCGACCAGATGCGCGAGATCACCGGCTGGTCGTACTGCGCAAGGCCGAGCCCGTGGCCCCAGAGATTGGCCGCCGCCTGATCCTCCTCCTCATAGCCCCAGACATCCTTCGCCGAGGGCCATTTCGAGGCGATATCGCGGGTCGTGGCGCCGACCTTGACGGCGTCGATCGAGTCATGGAGCCATTCGAGCGCCTGGGCGTAATAGTCCTTCATCTCCCGCGTCGGCTCGCCGCCGACACAATAGGTGCGATAGTAGCAGGACTTGTAGCCGTTCCAGGTGAGCGCCGCGAGATCCATGAAGGTGATGTCGCCGGGCTTGATGATGCGGTCGGAGAAATTGCGCCAGTTGGGCCAGGTGTTGGGACCCGATGAGACGATCACGTCCTCGACGTCCTCCATACCGGGAAAGTCATAAAGATACTTCATGATGTGCGCCGTTACCTGATTCTCGGTGACGCCGGGACGCAGGAACTTCATCGTCTCCCAGTGCGCGGCATCGCCGATCGCACCGACGATGCGCATGCATTCCTGCTCGTCCTCGTTTTTGATCGCGCGCGCCTCCATGAGCGGCGTCATGCCGTCACCCCAGTGGATGCCGGCATCCTCGAAGGCCTTGAGCATGTTGATGTCCATGAAGTCGACACCGAGCTTCTCGCCAGCGACGCCATGGCGCTTCATCTCCTCCTTGATGGCACGCGTGAACTTGCCCACCTGCTGCTGTGCCGCGCTGCCCGCCGCACCCTTGATCCAGGCATAGGAATAGCGGATGTTCTCTTCCGGCAGCCAGGGCGAGTGGCGGCCGATCTGCATGCCGATGTCGCCCTGCTCGAAGAGCACCGGCGCACCGTCACCGCACAGGAGCGCATAGCGCAGGCCCGGCTTGAGGCGGCACCAGCCCGGCGTCAGCGTGCTCGTGATGTAGCGGACATTCTCGTCATACATGCACAGGACGGCGCCAAGGCCATGCGCCTTCATGCGCGCCCGTGCGCTCTCGAGCCTGTAGGTGCGCAGGCGATCCCAGTTGATCCGTTGCTGCCAGTCGACGCCGCCAATTCCGAAATTTGCCACCTGTCTTTCCTTCCGGTTACCAACTCCGCCGCAGCGACCGGCGTCGCCGCAATAGATATGCACTCGATTGCATCATATTGTCGAGCCCTTTGCGTTTTATCCCCTGTATATCCGCTTATCCGTCAATGCTAACGTTTGCATTGTGGGGGGTCAATATGCTATCAGGCTG
>JBHHTO010000327.1:0-1761 GCA_046753425.1 Rhodothalassiaceae bacterium
CGGGGTGGCGCTCGCCGATCCGCCCTTTCTCGACAGCGTCGCGATCGAATTCGGTATCGCCGACGCGATGGCGCATTATCATGTGCCGCTTCTGGTGTCGCCCTATGGCTACAGCACCTACCGCGGAAGCTGAGGCAGGATGTCGGGACGGCTGCGATTCCATCTCAATGGCGAGCTGTGCGAGCCGGAGATCACGGACGCGACGCGCACGGTGCTCGATTTCCTGCGCTATGAGCAGGGGCTGACCGGCAGCAAGGAAGGCTGCGGCGAAGGCGACTGCGGGGCCTGCACCATCGTCATCGGGCGGCTCGAGGGCGGCAGCGTGCGCTATCGTGCGGTCAATGCCTGCATCCTCTTCCTGCCCGAGCTCGACGGGTGCGATGTGCTCACGGTTGAAGGTGTGCGCGGCGCCGAGGGCGGGCTGCACCCGATACAGGAAGCCATGGTCGACTGTCATGGCTCGCAATGCGGCTTCTGCACGCCGGGATTCGTCATGTCGCTCTATGGCTGGCAGCTCAATGGCGGCGATTTCTCGCGGCCGGCGCTGAAAGACGCGCTTGCCGGCAATCTCTGCCGTTGCACCGGCTATGGTCCGATTCTCGCCGCTGCCGAGCGCGCGGCGGCGGCGCCGGATCGCGATCTCGCGGCGGTCGCTGCACGGCTCAAGGCCATCGCGCGGGATGAGATGCTCGATATCGCGGGTGCCTGCCCGGTCACGGGGGCGCCGATGCGCTATCAGATGCCGCGGAGCGCGGGCGAACTCGCCGCCTGCCTCGAGGCCGCGCCCGAGGCCACGATTCTTGCCGGCGGCACCGATGTCGGCCTGTGGGTGACGAAGCAGCATCGCCGGCTCGATCATGTGATCTCGCTCACCCGCGTCGGCAATCTCGCAGAGGTGCAGGAGACTGCCGAGGCGATCGTGATCGGCGCCGGCGTGCGCTATGCGGACGTCGCGGCTCTGCTGGCGCGGCACTATCCCGATTTCGGCGAGATCCTGCGTCGGCTCGGCTCGGTGCAGATCCGCAATTCCGGCACCATCGGCGGCAATATCGCCAACGGCTCGCCGATCGGCGATTCGATGCCGCCGCTCATTGCGCTCGGCGCCACGCTTGTCCTCAGCAAGGGCGCGCATCGCCGTGAGATGCCGCTTGAGGATTTCTTCCTCGACTACGGGAGACAGGACCGCGCACCCGGCGAGATCGTTGAGGCGGTGCGTCTGCCCAGGCCCGCCCCGAGGCAGATTTTCCGTACCTACAAGATCTCCAAGCGCTTCGATCAGGACATCTCGGCGCTGTGCGGTGCCATCTCGCTGTGGATGGACGGCGATCGCATCGCCCGCGCCCGCATCGCTTTCGGCGGCATGGCCGCGATACCGAAGCGCGCCCCTGCGGCCGAGGCGGCACTCGTCGGCAGGCCATGGGACGAGGCGGCTGTCGCGGCCGCAATGGCGGCGCTGGCAGAGGACTTCACGCCGATCGACGATTTCCGCGCCTCGGCCGCTTATCGGATGCAGGTGGCGCGCAATCTCCTGCGCAAGGCGTGGCTCGAGAGTGCCGGTGATGGCGCCCGGCTGCGCGTTCTCGCGGCGGAGGCCGCGCATGGCTGAACGCGCTCCCCGGACCGGTATCCGCGGTGGCGTGGCCGAGGCGCTCGCGCATGACAGCGCGCGAAAGCATGTCAGCGGTACCGCCACCTATGTCGACGATCTGCCCGAGCCGCGCGGGCTTCTGCACCTCCATATCCTCAAGAGCCCGCATGCGC
>JBHHTO010000328.1:0-1758 GCA_046753425.1 Rhodothalassiaceae bacterium
CAGGAAGGCATCCTGTCGCTGATGCAGATGCCGCGGACGACGGTCGCGCTCGACATGGTGAAGGAGGCCGGCCTTCCCTATATCGTCGTACTCACCGATCCGACCACCGGCGGGGTCACGGCATCCTTTGCCATGCTCGGCGACATCCAGATTGCGGAGCCCGGCGCACTGATCGGCTTCGCCGGGCCGCGCGTCATCGAGCAGACGATCCGCGAGCGGCTGCCCGAGGGTTTCCAGCGTGCCGAGTATCTGCTCGAGCACGGCATGCTCGACATGGTGGTGCCGCGCGGCGAGCTGCGCGACACCCTGATCCGGCTCACCGGTCTCCTGATGCCTGCCGGTACTGCCGCCGGCGCCGCCGCGGAGTGAGGGCGTGACCGAGCGCGCCGTCGGGCAGGCCGGGCTCGACACGATTCTCGACCGTCTCCTCCGGCTGCATCCAAAGGCGATCGACCTCTCGCTCGGGCGCATGACGCGGCTGCTCGAGAAGCTTGGCCACCCCGAGCAGAACCTGCCGCCGGTGCTGCATGTCGCGGGAACCAATGGCAAGGGTTCGGTGGTGGCGACCGCGCGTGCAATCGCGGAAGCGGCCGGACATCGCGTCCATGTCTACAGCTCGCCCCATCTGGTGCGTTTCAACGAGCGGATCCGGCTCGCCGGCCGGCTGATCGGGGATGATGATCTCGTCTCGCTGCTCGCCGAGGTCGAGGCCGCCAATGGCGGCGATCCGATCACCTTTTTCGAGATCACGACGGCGGCCGCATTCCTCGCCTTTTCCCGGCTGCCGGCTGATCTCCTCGTGCTCGAGGTCGGCCTTGGCGGGCGCCTCGATGCGACCAATGTCGTCGCCCGCCCGGCAGCGGTCGCGATCACCCCGGTGGCACGCGATCACGAGGCCTGGCTCGGCAACACCCTGCCGGCGATCGCGGGCGAGAAGGCGGGCATTCTGAAACCCGGCGTGCCGGCGGTGGTCGGGCCGCAACCGGCACGCGTCGAGGCGGTCATCCGCGCCCGCGCGGAGGCACTTAATGCACCGCTCGCGATCCATGGTCGCGACTGGCGCGCCGCCCTGCGCAGCGGTGGCCGCGGCGAGGCGCGGCTCGTCTATCGCGACCGCTCGGGCCTGCTCGATCTGCCGGCACCGGTGCTGGTCGGTCCGCACCAGGCGATCAATGCCGGAATCGCGGTGGCGCTGATTCGCACGCAGCGTGCGGTGGCCATTCCCGAAGCGGCCATCCGCGCCGGTCTCGGCTGGGTACGCTGGCCGGCGCGCCTGCAGCGGCTCGCCGACGGTCCCTTGCGCCACCGCCTGCCGCCGACTGCCGAATTGTGGATCGACGGTGCGCACAATCCGGCGGCGGCGCGCGCCCTGAGACAGGCCCTGTTGCGCATCAGTGGCGATCTCAGGCCCGTTCATCTCATTGTCGGCATGCTCGCCAATCGCGACCCCGCCGCCTTCCTGCGGCCGTTTCGTGGAATTGCCGACAGCGTCACCGCCGTCGCCATTCCGGGAGTCGAGGCGGCACACCCGGCAGCCACCATCGCGGCCGCCGCCGGCGATCTCGGAATCAACGGCCGCATCGCCGCCGATGTCGGGTCCGCTCTCGAGGCGATCGCCGCGCGCGGTGGCGCCGAGTCTCTGGTTCTCGTTACCGGATCGCTTTATCTTGCCGGCCATGTGCTCGCGGAGAACGGTCCGTCGCCGGACTGAGCGGCCGCGCCGGCACGATCGATTGTACGCTTTTCGCACGCGACAGG
>JBHHTO010000329.1:0-1757 GCA_046753425.1 Rhodothalassiaceae bacterium
CAGGTTGTGGAAGTACGCAACCTCGTCCTTCGCGCCGAATGGCGTCTCGGTCTCAAGCCGATGGATCAGGTGTTGCGCACCCTCCGGCGTGTTCACCACCCCGTCCCACAGCGAATAGAAGAACCGCAGCCGGAGCGCACCGGCGTCCGCCATCGCCTGCAACCGACTGTAGCTTTCGGGGCGGATGCCGAGCCCGCCGGGATCGAAGACGCTGGTGATGCCATAGCCGAGCAGCGTCTCGCTCAGGGCCTCGATGCCGGCACGCTGCGTTTCCTCGGTGACCGCGGGAAAGCCCCGCGTCGCCAGCGCGATCATCGGAAAGCCGCCATCAAGACGACCTGTCGCCTGGCCGTCGGCGTCGCGTTCGACGAAGCGCGCGAGCCCCTCGCCCGGCGGGCTCCCCGGCGCGATCGCGAGCGGCAGGCCCATCGCTGCAAACCAGGCGGAATTGGCGAAGGCATAGTCGTAGCGTACCTGGAGAAAGGCCGGCCGGTCGGGAGCGATTGCGTCGAGCTCCGCGCGGCTGAATCCGCGCGGGTCATCGGTGAACTGCTCCTCGCCCCAGCCGCCGAGGACAAGGAGCCAGGCTTCGGGCGGCAGGGACGCCGCCTTCGCTTGCAGGATGCGGACCGACTCCTCACGGCTGGTAACGCCGTCGAGCCGCGCTTCCCAGGTCCAGTATTCGGTAGCCCGGATGACATGATCATGATTGTCGATGAGCCCGGGAATCACGCGATGGCCGCCGAGATCCACCGTCCTTGTCGCCGCTCCCGCAAGGTCGCGGATCTGCGCGTCCCCGCCCACCGCGATGACCCGGCCGTCGCGGATCGCCAGCGCGCTCGCCGGCCCCGTCTCGTCGTCCAGCGTCGTGATCCTGCCGTTATAGAGAATCGTGTCGGGCGCCTTTTCCGCGGGCGCGCAGGTCGCGACGGCAGATGCGGCGGCAAGCGCAGCAAGCAAACCGTGCAAGGATTTCATGACCAGTCTCCCCTGCCTGAATGCACCTCCGGCAATCACCCCTCTTCCGCGCCGAGCGCCGCTCTTGCGGCCGCGAGATAGCGGGTCTCGACATGATCCGCGGCCGTGCCGAGATCGGCGGGCGGCGTGCCATAGCGGCGCCTCAGGGCGAGCACGGTCTCGATGCCGGCACGATTGAAGTCCGGCGTGAGATTGCGCGCGAGCGCTGCGACCGCGCGTGCGGCGCGCGCGGCATCGAGACCTTTCATGTGACGCAGCAGGAGATCGGCCGCGGCCTCTGCATTGGCCGGATCGCGGACCCAGCGCATGGCTCTCAGCATTGCCTTGATGAAGCCGACGAGCTCGCTCTCATGCGCCGCCGCCCAGGCGCGCGTAGTGATGAAGGTGGTGCCCTGATAGTCGGCGAAGGCGTCGCGGCTTGACGCGACCACCTTGAGCCCTGCGGCGACCGCGGCCGCATCGAAGGGCGCGTTCAGCACGGCTCCGGCATAGTCGCCCCGCTCGAGCGCGGCAAGCCGGGCGCGCGCATTTCCCACCGGCGCGAGGCTATAGTCCTCCGGCGCGAGCCCGTGCACTCGCAGGATCTCGCGCAGCACGAAGGAAAAGCCGGTGCCCACGGCGTCCACCGCGAGCGTGCGGCCGCGGAGATCCGCGACCCGTTCGATCCCGGGCCGGACGACGAGCGGCAGCACGAGATTGCGCTCGACATTCATGAAGGAAAAGAGACCGGGCGGACGCTCGAAATGGAGCGCCCCCTGCCCCGCATTGTAGGCCACCAC
>JBHHTO010000330.1:0-1743 GCA_046753425.1 Rhodothalassiaceae bacterium
GTTTCTCAAGGACGTCGAGCGGCTGACCGCGGCCGGCTGGCGTTTCGTCCGGCGGCCGCGGGGCGCGTCGGAACGAGGCCTGCGGGCGGCACCGATCCCGGTGGCCATGTGAAGATCGGCGGCCGCGGGCTCGCGGTGCGGCTGTCGCCGGAGATGTCCGAAGCGGAGGCGGAACGCTGGCTCGTCGATCACGGCCTCACTCCGCTGCGCAAACTCGGGTTCCAGCGCAATCTGTTTCTTGCCCCTGCGCCCGAGGGAGCCGACACGCTTCGGCTCGCCGCCGAGCTCGCCGGCGAGGACGCGGTGGTCTATGCCGAACCGCAACTTGTCGAAGTGATCGGGCCGCGCGAGGACGACGACGGGACCTGGGGCGCTATTTGATCACCGCCTTCTCGACCAGCGGAATCACCGCTGTCGCCGCGATGAGGATCACGGATCCGAGCCAGGGCTCGATCGGTGCTCCGAACACGACATCGACAAGCGGGCTGCCGATGGCGATCAGCCACACCGCGAAGGCGACCGGGGCGGCGATGATCTGGTGCCAGGCCGGCGGCTCGTTCTCGTCCTTGGTGGCGACATACATCCACAAGGGGGTCAGCAGAAGAATGATGCCGGCGACCCAGGGAATCACGGCGTCGCCGCGCTCGTCGGGGACGACGCCGACAATCGCCTGATAGGTGGCGATCGCCTCGGCCGGAATATAGGTGACGATCTTGGCGAGATAGCTGTCCTCGCCCGGTGTGGCGCCTCCCGCCCCGGCGCGGACCTGCGCTGCCGCCTGCGCGCGCCGTGCATCTGCCGCGGTGTAGACGCGCGGCCGGAGATGTGCCATGTGCCCCTCCCATTCTCAATCTCTGCGCATCATCATGGTACAGCCCCAGGGAGAGAATCACAAACAGAGATCACCGTTTACTAGAAACGACGACGCAGCGCGCCGACTGCCCTCATGAACGCCGGATGAGCGCGCGCCTCAGGGTCGGTTCAGCGGCGCCCGGCTAGCCTCGATGCATCCGATCGAGCAAACCGGGAGAGTGACGATGACACCCCGTCTCATGAAAGCGCTTCTTCTTGCCGCCGGCCTCGCTCTGCCGCTGGCCGCCGCCGGGGCTGCGGCCGCGCATCCGGTCCGGGACAGCCATCGCGGGCACGAGGCCGCCGAAGCCCATCATTACACAAAGGCGGCGCGGCGCCATGCCCGCCGCGATGCCCGCCGCCACGCCCGCGCGCATGCCCGTCACGAGGCGCGCGAGCACGCCCGTGCGGCCCATGCGGCGCGTCACCGCCATGTCTACGGGTATGACGGATACGGCTATCGGCGCTACGCCTATCGCCTTGCCTGGCCCCGGATCCGCTATCGGCGCGCATATGGATATGTCGCCCCGCGCTATCGTTATGACGACGATTGCGATGGCTATTGACGGGGGATGGTGCCGGCCGTGCGGAGGCGCCGCCGGTGCCGCACTCTGAACCCTGTCACTGCCCCTTCGGGTGACGGCCGCCGCGGCCCCGCAAGCCCCTTGACGGCCGCGGGCGCCGCTTCCTATATGGGCGCGCACGGGCCATGCTACCCAAGGAAACGCTGTTCGGGAGACGCCGTTCGGGGCGGAGTAGCTCAGCTGGTTAGAGCAGCGGAATCATAATCCTGAGCTCAGGGAGATGGAGAATACAACTTGGCGGAGTAGCTCAGCTGGTTAGAGCAGCGGAATCATAATCCGCGTGTCGGGGGTTCGAGTCCCTCCTCCG
>JBHHTO010000331.1:0-1716 GCA_046753425.1 Rhodothalassiaceae bacterium
CGGCGCAGTCGCCGACATTGTCGCCGACATTGTCGGCGATCACCGCCGGGTTGCGGGGGTCGTCCTCGGGAATGCCGGCCTCGACCTTGCCCACCAGATCGGCGCCGACATCGGCGCCCTTGGTGAAGATGCCGCCGCCCAGACGTGCGAAGATGGAAATCAGCGAGGCGCCGAATCCGAGCGCCACGAGGGCATCGATCACGGTCCGGTCGCTCGACGCGAAGCCCATGCCGTCGGTGAGGAAGGTGAAATAGCCCGACACCGCAAGCAGCGCGAGACCGGCCACCAGCATGCCGGTGACGGCGCCGGCGCGGAAGGCGATGGACAGCCCCTCCTGCAGGCCCTGGCGCGCGGCCTCGGCGGTGCGCACATTGGCGCGCACCGAGATCAGCATGCCGATATAACCCGCCGATCCGGACAGGATCGCGCCGATGACAAAGCCGATCGCGGCCCAGCTCTGAAGAAAGACGAAGAGCAGCACGGCAACGACCACGCCGACCATGGCGATGGTGCGATACTGGCGATTGAGATAGGCGCCGGCCGCCTCCTGGATATGACCGGCGATCTCCTGCATGCGTTCGGTCCCGGCACTCGCCGAGAGCACCGAGCGGGCGGCCCAGATGCCGTAGAGAATGGCGAGCAGCCCCGCAGCCACGGAAGCATACAATGGAAGCATTGACGAGTTTCCCCTCTCAAGATGTTCGATTGGGGCGGCAAATGGCCCCATCCCCGCCGACGGCGTTTGCTCCCCCGGCGCAAAAGCGGGGGGACTTTACGGATCACACCCCTCGGGTGCAAGCCATGTTCGCAGCTTTTTGCCCGAGCGGCCGGCGTGCCGGACTCAGTCCGGCACACGCTGCGCATTGACGATGCGGACGGCGAGCACCCTGCCCTCGCCCAGGGTCGCTTTCGTCGCCGCCTCGAGACGCTCGTGCACGAGGTCGAAGTCGAGCGCGCCGGGACGGTCGGTGCGCGTCGTGCGGCGGGAATGGAGATCACGAAGGAAGGCGTCACGCAGCGCCGGTACGCGCGCCGACACATAGGACTGATTCGCCGGCCCGTCGGTCTCGAAGGCGAGGTCGACCCACATATAGCCGACCACATTGAGATCGCCGTCGATCATCGGCACGGCCACCCGGCGGGCCCGCACGATCAGCAGATCGGCCGCCGGCTCCTTCTCTTGTCCGGCCTCCTCTTCCACCGGCGCCGCCTGTTCCTCACCGCTCGCCGTCGCCTGCTCCCCGCCACCGCGGGTGAGGAAATAGACCGCGCCGCCGCCGATGGCGAGACCGCCGATTATGCCGGCGATGAGCACGATGAGGCCCACCCCCTTCTTCTTCGGCTCTTCCTCTTCCGTCGTCGTGGCGTCTTCCGTCTCAGCCATGGCGTCCGCTAGGCCTCCTGACCATGTTCGAATCCGGGCCGCTCGAGATCAACTAGACTACCATCCAGAGCCCGGATCACCACCCCTTCCTGTGCCGTCATGACGCCGATCTCGCAGACGGCGACCCCGGCGCGATCGGCCGCGGCGCGGGCGCGGTCCGCATCCGGGGCGGCGACCGTGAACAGAAGCTCATAGTCGTCGCCTCCCGAGAGGATGGTCGCGAGCCGTGCCGGCTCGCGCGCGAGCGATGTCTGCGCCGCCGGCGACAGCGGCAACCGCTCCACCGCGATCTCGGCGCCGGCACCGCTCGCCCGGCTCAGATGTCCGAGATC
>JBHHTO010000332.1:0-1682 GCA_046753425.1 Rhodothalassiaceae bacterium
CGTGGCGCGCCTTCCACAGCTTCCTGCGTCCCTCGGCCGTGGTCGCGGCCTCGAAGCCAAGGCAGCCATGTTCGCCTGCGATCTCCTCGAAGCGGGCGAGATCGTGCGCGATCGTCGCCTCGCTGCCGTGAAATTCGAGAAACAGGGTCGGGGCGATCCTGTTGTCGAGCCCGGCATAGGCATTGACCGCCATCACCGCGAGATGGTCGAGCAGTTCGATCCGTGCCAGCGGCACTTCCGACTGGATGGCCTCGATCACCGCCTCGACCATCCCTTCGAGACTCGCGAAGGGGGCGACGCCCGCGGCCACCGCCTCCGGGCGGCCGTGAAGGCGGAGTGTCAACTCGGTCATGATACCGAGTGTGCCCTCCGAGCCGATGAGGAGATGCAGGAGGTCGTAGCCGGCCGACGACTTGCGCGCCCGGCTGCCGAGGGTCACCACCGAGCCGTCGGCGAGCACGGCTTTGGCCGCCAGCACATTCTCGCGCATGGTGCCATAGCGCACCGTCGTCGTTCCCGAGGCGGCGGTCGCCGCCATGCCGCCGAGCGTCGCATCGGCCCCCGGATCGACCGGAAAGAAGAGCCCGGTATCGCGGAGATAGTGATCGAGCGCCTTGCGCGTGACCCCGGCCTCGACGGTCACGTCCTGATCCGCGCTGCGTACCTCGATCACCTGGTCCATGCCGGCGAGATCGATCGCCACCCCGCCATGGATCGCCTGCACATGGCCCTCGAGCGAGGTGCCGGCGCCAAACGCGATGACCGGTGCGCGGAAACGGCCGCAGATGCGGACGGCTTCCGCCACGTCCCCGGTCGCGCGGGCGAAAACGACAAAGTCGGGCGGTGCCGGGGGATGCGCCGATTCATCGCGCCCGTGCTGCTCGCGCACCGCCGGCGCGCGGCTCATCCGCTCGCCGAACGCCTCCTCGAGCGCACGCCCGAGGGCGTCGACATCGAATGCCCGCCGGCGCTGCATTCCGTCCATCGCGGCCTCCCTTTCCGCCGCCGATGCTACGCCATCACCGGCAGGACGGGAAGGGGCGGCCATGGGCTACTCGCCGACGAAGCGCTTGAGCGCAGCCATCGGTTCCGTGCCGTGGCCATGCCCGCCGACGAGGGTGGCGACGTCGAGTCCATAATAGGCGATGGCTTCATGAAGCTCGCGCGCCCATTGCGGGTCCTGCGCCTGGCGCCCCGGCGAATAGAGGTCGCTGTCGAACAGCAGCCGGGCGTCGGGGACATGGACCATGAGCATGTCGAAGGCATGGCCGTTGGGCACCGCATAGACCGCGACCGGGCGCGCGAAACCCGGCACCCGGCCTTGTTCCGTGATGCCCACGAGATCGGGATCGCGGCCGGTCGTGCGCCGGATCATCTCGCGATAGAGGGCAAGATCGGCGGCCGATGCCACGATCCGCGCACCGGCAGCGGCATAGGGCGCGAGCCCGCCCATATGGTCATTGTGATGATGCGTCAGCACGACATGGCTGAGCGACTTGTCCGGCCAGCGCCGGGCGAGCGCGGCGAGAATGTTGCGCGAGCGCGCGGGATAGAGCGGCGCATCGACGAGGAGCAGCGACTCCGGCCCGACGACGAGCAGATTGTGATGGCTCGAGCCGGTCACCTGATAGAGCCCGGGGCCGACCTCGAGAAAGTCGACCGCCTGCGACTGGTCGGCATCC
>JBHHTO010000333.1:0-1660 GCA_046753425.1 Rhodothalassiaceae bacterium
CTGGGTGGCGGCCGCCTTGTACCCATTTATGTACGTAGCAGCGTTCATCGTCTTCGTAGTAGTGCTCGTAAACCTTCCCTTCGACCCAGTGCGGAGCCGTCCGGACGACAACGAGCGTGAAGCCTTTGCCGTAAGGCCGCGAGTCGAAGTGCTGCTCTACTGTCGTATTGCTCACAGCTCCGCCTCCTCCATCGTCTCGGCCAGCCCGTTCAAAAACGCCATCAGCCGACTTTCCTCCTCGGCCTTCTCGCCGCTGGCGCTCACACCCGATGAGCTGGGTCAGGCCTGGGACGGTGGCAGGCTCCATCTGCCGCTTCTCTCCTTCCTCAATGGCGCGCCCTTCGGCCGACCGGAGGCGGGAGTCGACATGACCTTCGACTTTCCCCGCCTCATTGCCCATGCGGCGAAGACGCGGCCGCTCGCGGCGGGCAGCATCATCGGTTCGGGCACGGTCTCCAACCGCGACGCCGACGGCGGTCCCGGCCGCCCGATCGCCGAAGGCGGCCTCGGCTACAGTTGCATCGCCGAGCAGCGCATGGTCGAGACCATTCGCGAAGGCGCACCGAAGACGCCGTTCCTGCATTTTGGCGATCGCGTACGCATCGAGATGCGCGCACCCGACGGCCGCAGCCTGTTTGGCGCCATCGATCAGGAGGTCGTGCGCCACGCGGGGCCGTAGCGGCGGATTGGCTGCAATTCGAGCCGATGGAAACCATTTCTTTGCACGCTCCGATTTAGGATTTGGGCAAAGGCGCCGATCATGATATCGAGGGCGCCCCGAAATTCAGGCAATCCGGAGCAGACAGGATCATGAGGATCACGACCGCGCACGGCCGCGTCGTCGACGTCAATCCCGACTACACGCTCGACCAGAACTGGGAGCATTTCACGCCCGAGGAGCATGACCGCTGGGACCGGCTCTATGCCCGGCAGCTCCGGATTCTTGAGGGAAGGGCGGCGGACGCCGTGCTCGAGGGACTGCATTCGCTCAAGCTGTCCGACGGCGGCATTCCGCGCTTTGACGAGCTGAACGAGCGCCTGATGGCCCGCACCGGCTGGCAGGTGGTCGCCGTGCCCGATCTCGTGCCCGAGCGCATCTTCTTCGAGCATCTCGCCAACCGGCGCTTTCCGGCAGGCAATTTCATCCGCAGCGAAGCCGAATTCGACTATATCCAGGAGCCGGACGTCTTCCACGACGTTTTCGGCCATGTGCCGATGCTCGCCGATCCGGTCTTTGCCGACTTCATGCAGGCCTATGGGCAGGCGCTCTACAGGCTCGGCGATGCCGGCTTGCCTTATCTCGCGCGCATCTACTGGTACACGACCGAATTCGGGCTGATGAAGGCAGCGGACGGCTTCCGCATCTATGGCGCCGGCATCCTCTCGAGCCCCGCCGAATCCGTATTTTCGGTCGAAAGTCCATCGCCCAACCGCATCCATTTCGATCTCGAGCGGGTGCTCCGGACCGATTACCGAGTCGATGATTTTCAGGAGACCTATTTCGTCGTCTCGGATTTCGACGAATTGCTGGCCTCGGTGAATGGCAGCTTCTTCGATACCTGCGAGCGCGTGCGCGAGCTGCCGGTCATCGACCGCGGGGCACTGCTGCCCGGCGACCGGGTCTATACCCGCGGCACGGGCGAGCATGCGCGGCGAAAGC
>JBHHTO010000334.1:0-1658 GCA_046753425.1 Rhodothalassiaceae bacterium
GGGGGAGAGTGGTGCCGCAAAGCGCCAGGGCGCAATCGCGGCCTGCGCATCCGCATCCGCCTGCTGCCCGCCGGCGCGCAGCAGGACGGCGGCATCGTTTTCAGGATCCGATTCGTCATAGCCGCTGAGCACGGGCTTGAGTGCCCGCACCGCCGTGTCGCGGCGCCGAAGCTGATGCGCCAGCGTGGCGGTGAGCAGGGTCTTGCCGAGGCCGGTGCCGGTGGCGGTGATGAAGAGCGCGGGCATTTCAGACGAGATCGCGCGCCGCCACCGCATCGGCGAGGCGGTCGACATCGGCCTCGCGATGTGCGGCGGTAAAGGAGAAGCGGAGCCGCGCGCTCCCCTCTGGCACCGTCGGCGGCCGGATCGCGACGACGAGGAAGCCCGCCTCCTCGAGCGCCTTCTGCGCGGCCATGGCCTTCTGCGGCGTGCCGAGAATGAGCGGCACGACGGCGCTTTCCGGCTGCGGCAGGCCGACCCGCCGGGCGAAGCGCCGGGCGTGCTCGAGCGGGCGCCGGCAACGCGCGGGTTCGGCCTCGATGATGTCGAGTGCCGCAAGCGCCGCCGCTGCCGCGGCGGGGGGCAGGCCGGTGGTGTAAATGAGGCTGCGCGCCCGCGATTTGATGAGGTCGATGACCGGCTTCGGGCCGCTCACATAACCACCATAGGAGGCGAGCGCCTTGGACAGGGTTCCCATGCCAAGGTCCAGCTCGACACCCTGTTCCGCCGCCGTGCCGCGGCCGTCCCCGAGCACACCGAGGCCGTGCGCGTCATCGACATAGAGCCAGGCGTCGTGGCGGTCCGCGAGCGCCTTCAGTGCTCCGAGCGGCGCCTGGTCGCCGTCCATCGAGAAGACGCCGTCGGTGACGATGAGGGCCCGCCCCTGGGCCGGGCGGCGACTTGCGAGAAGCCGTTCGAGATCGTCGATGTCATTGTGGCGAAAACGGCAGAACCTGGCGCCCCCGAGCTGCGCCCCGGCAAACAGGCAGGCATGCGCGAGCGCATCGAGGAGCACGAGATCGCCGCGCCCGGCGAGAACCGGAATGGCGCCGACATTGGCGAGATAGCCGCTGCCGAACAGGACCGCCGCCTCGTGGCCCTTGAAAGCGGCAAGACGTTCCTCCAGCGCCTCGTGGATCGGAAGATTGCCGGTTATCAGGCGCGAGGCGCCGGCGCCGGTGCCATAGGTCTCGAGCGCCGCGCGCGCCGCCGTCTTGACACGCGGGTCCTGGGTGAGGCCGAGATAGTCATTGTCGCAAAAGGCGATGAGTCGCCGGCCGTCCCGTATCACCTCCTGCGCCGGGCCGCGGCGGCTCGTCGCGAGGCGGCGCAGGATGCCGCGCTCGGCAAGCTCGGCGAGCTTGCGGCGGGCGAAATCGGCGGGCAACAGGCGCGTCTGGAGGTGCGTCCGGCTGTTCATGACCCCGCCGATAGCGCTGCGCGCGCAGCGGGTCAATGCCCCGTGCCCTTGTGCTCTCCTGGGGACCGAGGCGAAAATCCTTACATGAATTCAACCATGATCGTCGCACGCTTTTGTGGGCGGCCCCACGGCCGGGCAACCACGACAGGCGGAGGATATGGTTATCGAACAACGCCCGGTTATTGTGCGCTCAGGCCGCCATCGATGCTCATCTTGATTGCACCGATCCGCAGACGCT
>JBHHTO010000335.1:0-1657 GCA_046753425.1 Rhodothalassiaceae bacterium
TTCGTCTCCCCCGACCACTGCCCGGTCTGCGGCGCCAAGGCGGTGCCTGACGGCGTCATCATCCGCTGCACCGGCGGTCTCACTTGCCCGGCGCAGCGGGTCGAGCGCCTGCGCCATTTCGTGTCGCGCGACGCCTTCGATATCGAGGGGCTGGGCGAGCGGCAGATCAAGACCCTCTTCGACCGTGGCGCGATCAGGAGCCCTGCGGACATTTTCACGCTCGCCAGGCGCAACGACGGGATCCATCTCGAGACCTGGGAAGGATGGGGGGAGAAGTCTGTCGCCAACCTGTTCGCCGCCATCGAGGCGCGGCGCCGTATCGGCCTCGAGCGCTTCCTCCATGCACTCGGCATCCGCCATGTCGGGCAGGTGACGGCGAAGGTGCTGGCGCGCACCTATCACAGCATCGACAGCTTTCTCGAGCTCGTCGAGGGGAACAATCCCGAGGCCGCGGCGAGCCAGCTCGCGACCATCGAGGGCATCGGCGAGGTGGTGGCACGCGCCATCGTCGATTTCTTCGCCGAGCCGCACAACCGGAAGGTCGTCCGCGATCTGTTGCAGGAGGTCGACGTCCTGCCCGCCGAAGCGCCCGAGAGCGACAGCCCGATCGCCGGCAAGACGATCGTCTTCACCGGCACGCTTGAGCACATGACGCGTGCCGAGGCGAAGGCCCGTGCCGAGGCCCTCGGGGCGAGGGTCTCGGGCTCGGTGTCGAAACGCACCGATCTCGTCGTCGCGGGGCCCGGGGCGGGGTCCAAGCTCAGGACGGCCCGCGAACACGGCGTCACCGTCCTCGACGAGGACGGCTGGCTGCGCCTGGTCGGCGACGCCGCCCCCACCTGATTCCCGGGCCCGAGGCCGAGCCATGCATGAAACGCATGGCTCCATTTCGCCCCGCAACGCTACTCCGCCAGCCGTCGCATCCCATATTGTGCATTGCAACAATGCCGCGTCACGACGAGCGAGAGAAAGGAGTATATGTGTTGAAAAAGATCAGAAACGCCGCCGCGCTTGCCTTCGACGGACTGTTCGGCCCGCGCTTCGACTATTTCGACCTTCTGCGCAGCATGGGCCGCCTGCCCGAGGATCTCGACCGCTATGTCGATTATGACCTCGTGATCCGCAAGCCGGCACAAACGGGCGCCGCGGTGGCCCGCGCCGCCTGACGCCCCATTCCGATCCTCCGTGATCGGCAAGCGATTCGCCCCACCGGTCCGCCGGCGGGGCGATTATTTTTTGCTGCCGGCCCGATCGATGTGTCCAGACGATAGATGCGATCACCGAATGGCGAATCGTCGCCATTCGCGGCATTGGCCCACAGGATGAGACGGATCGCACCGGCGATCGCCTCGGGTGCCTGCCAGGCGAGACACCAGTCGACCCCGCCCTCGCCCCCGACATCGCTGCCGGCCGCCGTGGAACGCGCTTTCGTCGCCAGCGCTTCGCTCCGCTCATCGCAGGCAGCAAGGGTGCCGGCCGCACCCCTTTCCGCGCGCTGGCCGGCGAACCACACCTCCTGCGCCGAGACGGCGAAGGGGTCGCGCGGACGGCTGTCGGGATAGGGGACGCTCCACTCGGTGATCTCGACCGGGGCCAGGGACTCCGCCGCGTGCGCCGGGATGAGGCAGACGAGGGCATAGTCGCCCGCCGCGCCTGC
>JBHHTO010000336.1:0-1635 GCA_046753425.1 Rhodothalassiaceae bacterium
CCGAACATGCCTGGCTCGCCGAAGAAGGCCGCGTCACCTATGTCTCGGCGACCGACGCGGAAGCGCTCGAAGCCTTCCAGCTCTGCGCCCGTCTCGAGGGCATCCTGCCGGCGCTCGAGCCCGCGCACGCGCTGGCCCATGTCATCCGTATCGCCCCCGAGCTGCCACCGGACCACATCATCGTCATGAACATGTGCGGCCGCGGCGACAAGGACATCTTCACCGTCGCCGAGGCGCTGGGGGTGGAGATATGAGCGGCCGCATCGGCGCCCGCTTCGCCGAGCTGCGCTCGGCCGGCCGCGGCGGCCTCGTCGCCTTCGTCACCGCCGGCGATCCCGACCTTGCGACCAGCGAGGCGGTCCTCGCCCGCCTGCCCGAGGCCGGCGCCGACCTGATCGAGCTCGGCATCGCCTTCACCGATCCGATGGCCGACGGGCCGGCGATCCAGGAGGCCAATCAGCGCGCCCTGCGGGCCGGCATCACCCTGCGCCGGACCCTCGACATGGTCGAGCGCTTCCGCAGGGACGACGATACGACACCGATCGTCCTCATGGGCTATGTCAATCCGGTGCTGAGCTTCGGCATCGAGGCCTTCGTCGACCGCGCGGCCGGGGTCGGTGTCGACGGGCTCATCCTCGTCGACCTGCCGCCCGAGGAGGATGCCGAGCTGCGCCTTCCTGCCCGTGCCGCCGGGCTCGACCTCGTCCGCCTCGCGACGCCGACCACCGACGCCCGCCGGCTGCCGCGCGTTCTCGATGGCGCCTCCGGCTTTCTCTACTATGTCTCGGTGGCCGGAATTACGGGAACCAAAAGCGCACTCGACGCTGATATCGCCGCCGCCGTGGGACGCCTCCGCGCCGCCACCCGGTTGCCGCTCGCGGTCGGTTTCGGCATCCGCACGCCGGCGCAGGCAGCCGCGGTCGCGCGCCATGCCGATGCGGCGGTGGTCGGCTCGGCGATCATCGGCGAGATCGCGGCGCACAGCGACGCCGAGGGCCGGCCGCAGGAGGGGCTTGTGGACGCTGTTGCCGCTTTCGTGCAAGACTTGTCGCGAGCGGTGCACGGGGCAAGAGAGGACAAGGCGCCATGAACTGGCTCACCGATTATGTGCGGCCGCGGCTGTCGCGGGTCATCCGTCGCCGCGAGTCGCCGGACAATCTGTGGCACAAGTGCAAGGGCTGCGGGCAGCTCATCTTCCACAAGGAATTCGCCGCCGCCCTCTATGTCTGCGCCAATTGCGGTCATCATGAGCGCATCGCGCCCGATGTCCGCCTCAAGATGCTGTTCGACGACGGCGCCTATACGCTTGTCGAACCGCCCGCGGTCAAGGACGACCCCCTTCGCTTCAAGGACACCAGGAAATACAGCGATCGCCTGAAGGCGGCCCGCGCCGCCACCGGCGACCGCGATGCGATCAGGGTGGCGCACGGAATGCTCGGCGGCCGCCCCGCGGTCATCGCGGTGCAGAATTTCTTCTTCATGGGCGGCTCGATGGGGATGGCCGTCGGCGAGGCGCTCATTTGTGCCGCCGAGGAGGCGGTTGCACGCCGGGCGCCGCTCATCGTCTTTACCGCCGCCGGCGGCGCGCGGATGCAGGAAGGCATCCTGTCGCTGATGCAGATGCCGCGGACGACG
>JBHHTO010000337.1:0-1627 GCA_046753425.1 Rhodothalassiaceae bacterium
TGCTCTCGAAATCGAACATCAGGTTGAGCGCCCGGCGCACCCGGACATCGGCGAATTTCGGCAGGCGCAGATTGAGGATGATCGCCTGCATGCCGGCGGGCGTGCGGTCGACGAAGGTCTCGAGCTTGACCCGGCCGTCGCGCGCGGCGTGAAGGAGACGGCCGTCGGGGCCGCACATGGTCTCGCGGATGAAGGTGAAGGCCGTGCACGCGGCGTCGAGCCAGTCGGGGCGGCTGAAGACCATTGCCGCCTCGGCGAGGGCACGGATCGCGAGGCCGTTCCAGTCGGCGAGAATCTTGTCGTCCCGGGCCGGCCGCCGGCGTTGGTCGCGGGCGGCGAGGAGAATGTCGCGGCAGCGCGCGAGCCGGCGCTCCTCCGCCTCGCCGCGTGGCGTCATGGCGTCGAGCCGGTGCAGGATATTGACGCCCTCCCAGTTTCCCTCCGGGCGGACGCCATAGACGGCGGAAAAAAGCGGGAAATCGGTCGCCGGCAGGAGGCGCGCGATCTCGTCTGTGGTCCAGACATAGAAGCGGCCCTCGCCACCGTCGCTGTCGGCGTCCACGGAGGCCGCGAAGGCGCCGCCGGCAAGCCGCATCTCGCGCAGCAGCCAGGCGACGGTTCCAGCCGCCCGCTCGGCATAAAGCGGCGAGCGGGTTTCGGGCCAGACGAGAGCGAGAAGCCGGAGGAGGAGCGCATTGTCGTAGAGCATCTTTTCAAAGTGCGGGATATGCCAGCGCTCGTCGACCGCATAGCGGGCGAAGCCGCCGCCGAGATGGTCATGGATGCCGCCCTGGGAAAGATGATCGAGGGTGCGGATGACGGCTTCGCCATAGCGCCGCTCGCCGCTTTCGAGGAAGATGCGCCAGAGGAATTCGAAGACGAAGGGTTGCGGAAATTTCGGCGCACCGCCAAGACCGCCATGACGGGGATCGGTGAGGGCGTGGAGGCGCTCGGCGGCCCGTGCGAAGCTGTCGGATGGAAGGGACGCCGGGGGGCGGGGCTGTGCGAGGCGCGCGAGCTCCTGCATGAGCGCATCGCGATTGTGCGCGACCGCTGCGCGCTGCTCGCGATAAAGCGTCGCGACACGTTCCAGGACGGCGGCGAATCCGGGACGGCCATAGCGCGGCGTGGCGGGGAAATAGGTGCCGCCCCAGAAGGGTTCCCCGGCCGGTGTCAGGAACATGGTCAGCGGCCAGCCGCCCGGCTGGCCGATGAGGGCGAGGGCGCTCTGGTAGATGTGATCGAGGTCCGGGCGCTCCTCGCGATCGACCTTGATATTGACGAAAAGGCGGTTCATGACCGCCGCGATATCCGGATTCGCGAAGGATTCGTGCGCCATCACATGGCACCAGTGGCAGGCGGCATAGCCGATCGAGAGCAGGATGGGCCGGTCGGTGCGGGCGGCCTCGGCGAGCGCGTCCGCACCCCAGGGCCACCAGTCGACGGGATTGTCGGCGTGCTGCAGCAGATAGGGGCTGGTCTCGTTGGCGAGACGGTTGCGGGCCATCGGTGGCGCTCTGTGGATCGCTGACCGGTTCGAGACTATCCTCGAGCGGGACAGTGCCGCAAGGAGATGTGAGATGAAGCTGCGCGTGGATATCGACTGTTCGCCACAGGAGCTCAGGAC
>JBHHTO010000338.1:0-1622 GCA_046753425.1 Rhodothalassiaceae bacterium
ACCGGTTCGTCGGGCCGGTGACGGTGACGCGTACAGAATCGAGGGTGAGGACGCCGCCGCGATCCAGGAGAAGACCGCGGCCCTCAGCCAGGCGGCGCTGAAGCTCGGCGAGGCGATCTACAAGTCGCAAAGCGAAGCCGGCGCCGGCGAGACGGCGGGAGCATCCGCAGCTGAGGAAAAGACGGGCGCCGGTGAGGAGGATGTGGTCGATGTCGACTTCGAGGAGGTCGACGACGACAAGAAGTCCTGAGCCGGAAAAAGCCGGCGGGGATCCGGGTGCGCCGGCCGGGGAGCATCATGTCCCCGGCGGGCGCGCGCGCATGAGGGGAGTGTGAGAACGGTGCGGGTGGCGGCATGAAGCAGTGCTTCTACGAGACGCTTGGCGTGTCGCGCGATGCCGACATCGCGACGATCAAGCGCGCCTTTCGCAAGCTTGCGATGCAGTATCACCCCGATCGCAATCCCGGGGACGCGGCGGCGGAACAGCGCTTCAAGGAAATCAACGAGGCCTATGACGTCCTCAAGGACGAGCAGAAGCGCGCCGCCTATGACCGCTACGGTCATGCCGCTTTCGCCAATGGCCATGGCGGCCCGCAGGCGCATCCCTTCGATGCCGAGACCTTCTCCGACATCTTCGACCAGTTTTTCGGTGACATGATGGGCGGCGCCGGCCGCGGCCGCAGTGGTGGCCGGCGCGGTGCCGATCTGCGTTACCATCTCGAGATCACGCTCGAGGAGGCCTATCGCGGCGCGACGAAATCGATCGAGGTCCCGGCGCAGGCAGCCTGTACCGCGTGCGGCGGCAGTGGCGCTGCCGAGGGTGCCGCGCCGGAGCTCTGCCGGACCTGCAACGGCGCCGGCCGGATTCGCGCCTCGCAGGGCTTTTTCATGGTCGAACGCACCTGTCCGGCTTGCCGCGGCGCCGGCCGGGTGATTGCCGATCCTTGCCGCCGCTGCCAGGGCAGCGGCCGCGTCGAAAAGACCAAGCGGCTCACGGTCGAGATCCCGCCGGGAGTCGAGGACGGCACCCGCATCCGCCTCGCCGGAGAAGGCGAGGCCGGCCTGCGCGGCGGTCCGCCGGGGGATCTCTACATCTTCCTGGCGGTGCGGCCGCATCGCCTGTTCGAACGTCGCGGCAGCACGCTCTATTGCGAGGTGCCGCTGCCGATGACCACCGCCATCCTCGGCGGCGAGATCGAGGTGCCGACGCTCGATGGCAAGCGTGTGAAGCTGCGCATTCCCGAAGGCACGCAGACCGGGCGGCAGTTCCGCCTGCGCGGCAAGGGCATGCCCGAGCTCAACGGATCGCGCCTCGGCGACATGGTGATCGAGACCCGCGTCGAGACGCCGGTCAACCTGACCAGGGATCAGAAGGAGCGGATCCGCGCGCTCGCCGAAGAGCTCGGTGAGGACACCGCGCCCGAGAGCCGGAGCTTCTTTGCCAAGGTGCGCGAAATCTGGGACGAGCTGCGCGAATAGCGCGCAGCAGGCACCCTCTGCCGCACGCCACACCGAACAGGCCCCCTGCGACGCCTTGTGACGCCGGCTCCCCTCCGCTACATACCGGCAGGAACGCGATCCGGGAGCGGGCAGCGGGGTGGCGCAAGATGTCGGACATGGTG
>JBHHTO010000339.1:0-1610 GCA_046753425.1 Rhodothalassiaceae bacterium
CCTCCGTCTCTGGCATTTTGGGAAATCACGGTCTCGGTGGTGGTGCAGGGAGTCTCGAGCGAACCCGTCTCCGGGGCCGGAACGGCCATTTCCCTGTTAAACAGGGAAAAAACAGGGAATTTTTGCAAAAATAGTCCACGAATCACCGATTCATATGGTCTAAGCGGCTGAGTTCTATGGCTTTTTTGTCAAATTCCCTACACGACATAACAGGGAATTTTTTGAGCCGAACAGGGAATTTTCAGTCCGGAACAGGGAATTTGCGATCCCTGCGTCCCGGCGACCCGCGTCCCGGCGACCCGCGTCCCGGCGACCCGCGTCCAGCCGTCACGCTGAGGCGGGGCTCGTGTCGAAGCATGACGAAGAAGACGATTCCACAAACGACGGCGCCGGCGACCAAGGGCGTCCCGAGACCGACGTGATCACCCGCCCAGCCCATGAACAGCGCGCCTAGCGCCGGCGCTCCACGCAGGACGAGGCCGTTGAGGCTGAGCACACGGCCGCGCATTTCCGGGGCGACATTCGCCTGGATCAGGCTCTGGACACCGGCTCCCAGGACAACCATGGCAACGCCAAACACGGCGAGAAGGGCCGCCGCCAACCAAAAGGCGCCGACCGTGACCGCAAGCGCATCGGCAATTCCGACGATGAGAAGCGCGAAGACGATCACGCGCGTCATTCCATGCAGGTCCCCGCGCTTTGCGAGCCAAAGGCTGCCCGCGACCGCCCCGATCCCCACCGAGGAGACCAATATCGCGAGGCCATCGGCGCCACGGCCGAAGACCGTATCCGCTATGCCGGGGAGAAGTTCGGCGAGCGGGCGGGCGAAGAGCGAACTGGTCGCGATGATAAGAAGCAGCGGTCCGATCAGCGGATGGCGCGCGGCATAGTGCACGGCCTCGGTGATCTGGGCCATCACCGGCCCGCGTCCGGCGCCCGCCTCCTGCGGTAGCGCCCGCAGGGTGAACAGAACCCGGATGAACCACAAATAGCTCGCGGCATTGAACGCGAAGGCCGCAGCGGGGCCGATCGTCGTGATTATGAGCCCGGCAATGGCCGGCCCAACGAATCGCGCCAGGTTGAAGACGATCGAGTTTATGGCAATCGCGGTGATGATATCGTCCTTCGCGACCAGGCTGGGGATGAGAGCGAGACGCGCCGGCTGGTTGAGCCCGGCCAACACGCCGTGCGCCAGAGTCAAGAGCACGAGCAGCTCGACGGTGATCACGCCGCCGGCGCTCAAGGCGCAAAGCAGGGCGGCCTGGACGACGGCGAGGCACTGACACACGAGCGACAGCCTGACCCGGTTGATCCGATCGGCAAGGACACCGCCCAACGGCCCGATGAGGATAACGGGGACCAGTTCCGCGAAGACCACCGCTCCGAGCCAAAAGCCGGAATGGGACAGGTCCCAGGCGAGCCAGCCGACCGCGAGGCGCTGGACCCACAAGCCGGTCAGGGAAAGGCTGTTCGCAGCCGTATAGCGGGCGAAGACACGGTGCGTGAAGGCTCGTTTGACAGCACTGAAATCGGTCCAGCGTGCGGACATCCGAAAACCCGACCCATATTTCGAAAAACTAGATTTCGCCGCAGGATTACCCGAAAGGACC
>JBHHTO010000340.1:0-1590 GCA_046753425.1 Rhodothalassiaceae bacterium
CGGATCCTTGCCCAGCAGATAGTTGTTGACGATGAAGGACCAGATGAGGTCGTTCGCGCGCAACAGGTTGAAGGTCATGAACATGGCATCGGCGTCGAGATAGCCTTTCTCGTTCATGCGCGCGACGAGTGCGTCGAGCTGCGCCGGATCGACAAAGACCTTGAGCTCGCCGGCCTCGGAGAAATCGACCTGGGTGGTGAGAAAGGTCGCCGAGCGGACACGGGCTGCTTCACCGCGCGCATGGAGCCAGGCGAGCGTTGCCGCAAGCAACGTGCCGGCGACGCAATAGCCGATCACGTTGACGCCGCTGGCGCCGGTGATTTCCTCCACCACCTTAAGCGCGCGCACCTGTCCGTCGCGCAGATAGTCGTCGAGGCTCTTGTCGCGACAGCGCTCGTCGGGATTGACCCACGAGACCATGAAGACGGTCAGCCCCTGCGCCACGCACCATCTGACGAAGCTTTTTTCCGGCGTCAGATCGAGTATGTAGAACTTGTTGATCCACGGCGGAAATATGAGGAGCGGACGCTCGAAGACGGTTTCGGTTGCCGGCGCATATTGTATGAGCTGGAAGAGGTCGTTCTCGAACACCACCTTGCCCGGCGTGACGGCGATGTTGCTGCCGATCTCGAAGGCCGACTCGTCGGTCATCGACAATGCCAGCCGGCCCTTGCCGCGCTCGAGGTCGCGCAGCAGGTTGCCGAGCCCGCGGATCAGGTTCTCGCCATGGCTCTCGATGGTCTCGCGCAGGACTTCCGGATTGGTCAGCGGGAAATTCGTGGGGGCCAGCGCATCGATGAGCTGGCGCGTGTAGAAGGCGATCTTCTCGGCTTCCGCGCGATCGAGCCCGCGTGCGTTCTGGACCAGCGCATTCATGTGCCGCGCGGCGAGAAGATAGGACTGCTTGAGAAAGTCGAAGATCTCGTTTTCCTGCCAGTCCGGCGCGCGGAAGCGGCGATCGCCGGGCTTCGGAACGGCGACCGGCTCGGCCTCGCCCCCGATGGCCCGGACGGCGGTCTGCTGCCACAGGCGCAGATAGTCCTGATAGAGCTGGAGCTGCCGCTCGGCGAGCCGTGCTGGGTCCTTCATGAGCTCGGTCGTGAGCGCAAGAAACGCCTCGCCGACACCAAAAGGATCGAGCGCGGCGGCGCCGTGCTCGGCCTTCTGTGTCTCGAGCCAGTCGGTGATGAGCCTCTGCGCCTGCACCGCCGCCTCGGCCATCGCCTCCTGCCATGCCTCCGGTGTCGGTGCCGCGCCGGCCCTGCCTGTCGTCTCGCCCTTCTCCGTCATGCACTGCTCCCGGTAAGCGTCACCGCACCTTGTTCGCTGGTGTCGCGCTCCCACAGCTTTACTTCAGCTTGCATCATGGCCGCAATGCGTCCCATCCTTGGGCCTGCGGACAGGCGGGCGCTGAGGCTTGCGCGGACAGGCGGAGGCGCTAAGGTACGCGCGCGCCGGACAGGGTGAGGAGGGAGCGTCTCGATGACCGACGAACAGGGAGCGGAGATGGAGCGCGAGAGCGTTCTCGATCGCGTGCTGGTGCTCGAGATGGTGCGTGTGACCGAGGCGGCGGCGATCGCTGCCGCCACC
>JBHHTO010000341.1:0-1580 GCA_046753425.1 Rhodothalassiaceae bacterium
TGACGGTGACCGTGGCACCGGGCGGGCTGAAGGAGATGGCATTATCGATGAGATTGGCGATCACCTGCCCGAGCCGGCTTTCCAGTCCGCGGACCCGAAAGCGGCCGGCGGGTGGCGACGTGAACGCGATCGCCACACCCCCCGCGGAGTCGCGGCTGCGATAGGCGTCGACCAGCGTCGCGACGAGGGCGCCGAGATCGACCTCCTCCATCCTGCCGCGGGTCAGCTCCGCATCGAGCCGCGAGGCGTCGGAGATGTCGGTGATCAGCCGATCGAGGCGGCGCACGTCGTCGTCGATGATGGCGAGCAGGCGCGCCTGCACCGCCGCATCGCGCGTGCGCCCGAGGGATTCCACGGCCGAGCGCAGGGACGACAGCGGGTTCTTGAGCTCGTGCGCGACATCGGCGGCGAAGGCTTCGGTGGCATCGATCTGTCGATAGAGCGCCTCGGTCATTTCCTTGAGCGTCGCCGAAAGATCGCCGATCTCGTCATTGCGGTCGATCTGCGGCAGCGTCTGCTCGCGCCCCAGACCGTGGCGCACATGTTCGGCGGCATTGGCCAGACGGCGCACCGGGCGGGCGATAGTCGAGGCGAGAAAGACGGACAGCAGCAACGTCACCGCGAAGGAGATGCCGAAGACCTTCAGGATCGTGATCTGCTCGGCGCGCACGATGGCCTCGATGTCCTCGGTGTCGGCACTGAGCATGAGTGCTCCCAGCACGCGGCGGAATCGTTGCACGGGAACCGCGGCCGAGAGCAGCAGCGTATCCTCGTCGAGGCGACGGATTGCGGTCATCGATTCGCCGGCGAGCGCCGAAACGACCTCGATATAGTCGCTCGCATGCTGCTGCGGCGCCTCGCGATAGGGGGGCACGTCGGGACGCCGGGCAGCGAGATCGAGAAGCTCGTTGACGAGATCGAGAAACCGCTTCTCGAGCGCCCGCGATTCGCCGAGCGGCGGCAAAGGCTCGGCGATCACCGCCCGCGAGGAGGCGAGAAAGCGGCTGTCGACCATGAGATTGCCGGCGAGATCGAAGAGCCTGGCCCGGGTCTCGGTCGGTCCAACAAGACGCCCGATGATCTGGCGCGCCGCTGCCTTGTCGATGCTGCTCGCCTCGGGGCCGCCGGTCGCCGACTCGCCGATCGCGCCGGCAAGAATGTCGGCCTGTATCTGCAACTGCTCGAGGCGTCGCTCGATCAGCCGCTCGCGAAACTGGGTGAGGTAGAAAATGCCGCCGACGAGGATCAGCAGCGCAAAGAGATTGACAACCAGCACACGCCGCACCAGCGGCGAGATCGGACCGCGACGGCGGCGCGGTCGCGGCGGCAGCGATGCGTCCGGCCTGCCCGCCTCCGCCGCCATTACGACTCGCGATACCGGTAGCCGACGCCGTACAGGGTCTCGATCGCCTTGAATTCCGGATCGACGGCCCGGAACTTCTTGCGCAACCGCTTGATATGACTGTCGATCGTGCGGTCATCGACATAGACGTCGTCGGAATAGGCCGCGTCCATGAGCTGGTCGCGGCTCTTGACATGTCCGGGGCGCTGCGCCAGCGCCTCGAGAATGAGGAATTCGG
>JBHHTO010000342.1:0-1551 GCA_046753425.1 Rhodothalassiaceae bacterium
CGGATACCCGGTTTCAAAAAGGGACGGAAGTTCATGGCTTTCCTGCGGTACTCAGCGTTTGCCCTGGCGCTTGCCGGCTGTCTCGCGTTGGCGGCCTGCGGCTCGGACGACGAGCAGGCTGCGGCCTCCGACATGTCGATGTCGGGGCTGGCGGTCAACGGCTATCTGTGGCGCGCCGCCCTCGACACCCTGTCTTTCATGCCGATGATCGACGTCGATCCGCGCTCGGGCGCCATCATCACCGACTGGTATACCAATCCCGAGACGCCGCGCGAGCGCATGAAGGTGGCGGTCTTCATCATCGGCCGCGAGTTGCGCGCGGACGCGCTCAAGGTCAATGTCATTCGGGAGGAGCGGAACGAGGCCGGCGTGTGGGTCAACCGCCCGGTGCGGGCGGGAACACAACTGCGCATCGAGGATGCGATCCTGACCCGGGCGCGCCAGCTTCGCATCGACACGCTGGAAAAATAACGCCGGCGCGGGCCCCCTGTCGGCCCCGTCGCCATGAATCCTCTGGACCGGACGAATCTTTGCATGAGCCGCTACAACCACAAGACAACGGAAAGCAAATGGCAGCTCCGCTGGGCCGAGAGCCGCGTCTTCGAGGCCGCGACCGGCGGTGAGGCGCCGAAATACTATGTGCTCGAGATGTTTCCCTACCCCTCGGGACGCATCCATATGGGCCATGTGCGCAATTACACGATCGGCGACGTGCTCACCCGCTACTACCGCGCCCGCGGCTTCAATGTGCTGCATCCGATGGGCTGGGACGCCTTCGGCATGCCGGCGGAGAATGCCGCCATGGAACAGGGCACGCATCCCGCCGACTGGACCTATGACAATATCGCCACCATGCGGGCGCAGCTCAAGAAGGTGGGGCTGGCGATCGACTGGAGCCGGGAAATTGCGACCTGTGATCCCGACTATTACGGGCACGAGCAGGCGCTGTTTCTCGATTTTCTCGAGGCCGGCTTCGTCTATCGCCGCGAATCCTGGGTCAACTGGGATCCGGTGGACCACACGGTGCTCGCCAACGAGCAGGTGATCGACGGCCGCGGCTGGCGCTCGGGGGCGCCGGTCGAGCGCAGGAAGCTCGCGCAGTGGTTCTTCCGCACCACCGCCTTCGCCGATTCGTTGCTCGAGGGCCTCAAGGGGCTTGAGGAGTGGCCCGAGAAGGTGCGCCTGATGCAGGAGAACTGGATCGGGCGCTCGGAGGGCCTGCGCTTCTTCTTCAACGTCGCCGGCAGCGAGGAGCGGATCGAGGTCTATACCACGCGCCCTGATACCATTTTCGGTGCCAGTTTCCTCGCCATCGCGCCCGATCACCCGCTCGCCGGAAAGCTCGCCGGGTCCGATCCGGAACTCGCCGCCTTCATCGCCGAGTGCCAGCGCATCGGCACCTCGGAGGCGGCGCTTGAGACCGCGGAAAAGAAGGGATTCCGCACCCCGCTGGCGGTGCAGCATCCCCTCGACGCGGAGCGCACACTGCCGGTCTTCGTCGCCAATTTCGTGCTCATGGACTATGGCACGGGGGCCATCTTCGGCTGCCCG
>JBHHTO010000343.1:0-1507 GCA_046753425.1 Rhodothalassiaceae bacterium
CGAGCGCGGTGGTCTCGCGCACCCGCGGACGCTCGACCGGCAGATCGAGGATGTCGGCGAGGAACTGCACCAGCCAGTCGTTCGCCACCATGCCGCCATCGACGCGCAGCGTCGTCGGCGCCACCCCGTCGGCGGCCATGGCGGTGACCAGGTCATGCGTCTGATAGGCGACCGCCTCGAGCGCGGCGCGCACGAGATGGGCCGGCCCTGTCCCCCGGGTGAGCCCGAAGATGGCGCCGCGCGCGTCCGGGTCCCAGTGCGGCGCACCGAGCCCGGTGAAGGCGGGCACCAGATAGACGCCACCATTGTCGGTGAGGCCCTGCGCCAGCGCCTCGCTCTCGGCGGCGTCGCTGAGGAGCCCGAGCCCGTCGCGCAGCCACTGGATGGCGGCGCCGGCGACGAAGATCGAGCCTTCGAGCGCGTAGGCCGTCTCGTCCCCGATGCGATAGGCGACGGTGGTGAGCAGCCGGTTTTTCGAGGCAAGAATCTCGCTTCCGGTATTGAGCAGCAGGAAGCAGCCGGTGCCATAGGTGCTCTTGACGCTGCCCGGCTGGAAGCAGCATTGCCCGATGGCCGCCGCCTGCTGATCGCCGGCGATGCCCGAGACGGGCAGCGGGCGGCCGAAAAGTCGTGTCTCGCTGGTGCCGAAATCGTCGGCCGAGGCGCGGACCTCGGGCAGCATCGCGCGCGGCACCCCGAAGAGGCGGAGAAGCTCCTCGTCCCAGTCGAGTGTGGCGAGATTGAAGAGCCCGGTGCGGCTCGCATTGGTGACGTCGGTGGCATGCACGCGGCCGCCGGTGAGATGCCACAGGAGGAAGCTGTCGACGGTACCGAAGGCGAGATCGCCGCGCGCCGCTGCCTCGCGCGCGCCCTCGACATGATCGAGGAGCCAGGCGATCTTGCTCATCGAGAAATAGGGATCGAGCAGGAGCCCGGTGCGGGCGTGGAAGTCGGCTTCCGCGCCGTCGGCCCTGAGCGCGCGGCAATAGGCCGCGGTGCGCCGGTCCTGCCAGACGATGGCATGGTGGATCGGCCGCCCGCTCTCACGCTCCCAGACGAGCGTCGTCTCGCGCTGGTTGGTAAGCCCGACGGCGACCACCTCGACCCCGGCAGCCGCCGCTCGGTTGTAGGCCTCGAGAGCGACATCGCGGCTGGTGCGCCAGATGTCCTCGGGATCGTGCTCGACCCAGCCTTCGGCAGGGAAATGCTGCGCGAATTCCTGCTGCGCCGTGGCGACGATGCTGCCGGCGGCATCGAACACGATGGCCCGGCTCGAGGTCGTTCCCTGGTCGATGGCGAGAATGCCCTTGCCCGTTTCCATGCCCGCGTCTCCCTCCTCGGCCGATGGCCCTGCTATCGGATCATCGATGGCGGCGGAGCGCAAGAGGGCGTGCCCGCTTTGTCTGGCCCGCCGGCCATGGTGCGTGTATAATAAGGGCCACATGGCTCGCGCCGGCCCGGATCCCGTGGCGGCGGCACGCGACAAGGGGGCGATGACGCCGCCAGT